>CAZPPM010000069.1:0-16663 GCA_964588445.1 uncultured Citrobacter sp. | reverse complement strand
TAATGCTGTATCTATCTAATTGTGTAAGTTGTTTGCTGCGCAAAACTTCTGTAACCAATGCTGTTTTACCATCGCCCCAGATAGTGCCGGCATAGCGTAGTTTAGTTTTAAAAAGTTCTTCCTTGCTACCGTTAAAAGGCGCTTCCAGTTGGTACACCGCATCGCGATAAGGTACTTCTTTTTTAAGCATACCGCTGTCAAGCGGCTCGCACCAGATGAGTGTTGCGGCAACATCATTGCGCCAGTTATGGCTGCGGGCTATATTTTGCACATTGTCATTTCCACTGGGAGCTGTTTCGCTGGAGGGCAAGTCAATAACATGTTTTATTAGTTTACCATTGGCATCCGTAATGGTGATGGTGGAATTAAATCCCGATGCCGGCACCAAATAAGAGAAAGGCTTTTTAATAATACGTGTCAGGAAATATTTTTTATCAGGTGAGGGTGAAACATAGCTATAGATGGCTGGCTGGCCAATTTTTGTTTCTACGCCGTTTACATTTTTCACTAATTGACTGGTAGTATAAAAAGCAAAGAGATCTTCGTCATAAGGAGATTTGATCATATCCTGATAGGTGGGCCGTGGTGAAGCTTTACCGTAATTCTCCTGTACAGCAGGGCCGCTGGGCATTAATGATTTTGCCGGGGCATCCGATGCGGGTTTTACTGTGGTGTAATAAAGTAAAGAAGCATTGCCTATCCATGTATAGTTGTCCATTATTACATTAAGCGGTTGCTTATTTACCCTACTTGCTTTACGTGTTGCAATATCTATGATATATAAGTCTACCCGCGATGCGGAAGTATGTGTTAATGCAATTTTTTTATTATCGGGGCTCCAGGAGATAGAAGAAGCGGAAAGTGGATTGGGTAAGCCCGTTATTTTATATTCTGTTGGTTGTCCTGTCTTTTTTAGGTACACATTATTTATAAAGGTCTGCCTGCTGCGAGAAAAATTAGCAGGGTCAATGCGAAGACCGGCGATTCTTAATTCTGGACGAGCCAATTCTTCTACAGAGGAATAGCTATTCCTATCAGAAAAAAGAATCCACTGCCCGTCATCACTTATGCTTACAGAAGGAGTGGGCTTGGCGAGCAACATATCTTCTATGTCCTTGGGCGGCTTAATGTACCCGCTACTGGCATCTTGCGCATATAGGATAGGTAATGTTACTGCGACTAAAAGAACGAGCATGATAATTTTTTTCATGGTCTTTACTTTGATATGATTAAATGATGTGTATGTATTGTGGCTGGTAGGAGCCGCTGAGGATTCGAAGATAAAGAAATCATTCAAAGGAAGTATGTGTGATAAGGGAGAGCGTTGCTGAAAAGAAGGATAAAACTGTTATTTACTCACCCAATCTACCATACACATAACGATAGGAATAAGGAGCGGGGGGTCACTATAGTTTTGTGCCATCAATCAAAAATCAAACCTTAAACCTTATCATTTATGAACAAATTTTCTTTTGTTATTGTAGGATTGTTAGTATCCTCTTTATTCACGATGCAAGCAACAGCGCAGACATCTTTTGGTGTAAAAGCCGGGGCAACATTTAGCAACTTTAAAGGCGATCAGGCTGAAGAAACCAAAACCGGTTTAGTAATAGGCGGATTTGGTACGTATAATTTTACAGAAAAAATATCGGGACAACTGGAGTTGCTATACACACAGTTAGGAGCGAGAGAAAACGGCGGCTCTTATGATTTTTCTTATGTAAACGTGCCTCTTCTTGCTCGCTACAATGTATGGAACGGATTGAATATTGAAACAGGGCCTCAAATAGGTTTTCTGCTTTCAGGAAAAACAAAAAGTTCCAGTGGTAACAAGACTGACATTAAGCACTTGCTAAACAAGACTGATTTTGGATGGGTCATTGGTGCTGCCTATGAGTTGCCTAATGGAGCTGGTGCAGGCATTCGGTACACACCTGGTTTCTCAGATATCTCTACTAACAGCGATGATATAAAAAATACCGCTTTTCAAATCACACTAAGCTACCGTTTGGGTAAAAAGAGTAAGTAGGTCGTGTGATTGAAGATTGAGCCCTCGCCTTCGGGTGGGGGCTTTTCTTTTGGATCAGTGGTTTAGTTAAGCACATCTGCATATTCGCTCTTCTTTTTAAATACCGAAGCGGCAAATGGGCAGAGTGGAATGATCTTCATTTGCTGTTGCCGGGCATACTCTACAGCAGCCTGAACTAATTGTGCACCTACATTCTTGCCGCGTAATTCATCGCTTACGCCGGTGTGGTCGATAATCATTTTATTGGCAGCCGGTAGCGTATAGGTCATTTCTGCAAGCATATTACCATCCTGTGCCACAAAAAATACGCCCTTGTTTTCATTGTGTTGATGTTGTACAATCATTTCAATATTTTTTATAAAATAAGCAGGCTTTTTTTCTAGGGAATAAGAAATGCCTATGGACAAGTTATTGCTTTTTTATAAAAAATTTGCCAATATGGATTTTTGATGGCATATTTGCTCTGCAATGAATCAACAAATCAATAAATTTCAGTGGTGGTGGCATACACAATCTAAGGGGTTGCTGTAATGTTATTACTTTTGTATAAAAGGAATCAGAGGCCCCGAAGTTTTTCGGGGCTTTTTTATTGAATAGATGAAATGACTATGTCAAATGAATAAGATTGAAATACGAACCAGTGTAAAAAAGCTATTGGCGGACGTGTACACACCTGTGGGAATTTATTTACGCCTCAGGGATCGGTTTAGAGATACTATTCTGCTGGAGAGCACGGATTCGCATGCAGCGGAAAACAGCTATTCTTTTATTTGTATTAATGCCATAGGCGGGATAGAAATTACGAATGCGCAGCAACTGGAGTTAAAGCTTCCGGGACAACAACCGGAGAAAGTAAACCTAACAGATAAGCAAAAAGTACCGGACTTATTATTGGGTTTTATGGAACGATTTGCTATTGCTAAAGAAGAGGATAGGATGGCTGGCTTTGCCCAAGGTCTGTATGGTTATACCAGTTTTGATGCAGTGAAATTTTTTGATACGGTTAATACTTCTTCTAAAGAAAATACTCCTACCATTCCATTGGTGCGCTATCGGTTGTATCAGTATGTAATTGCTTTTAATCACTTTAAAGGAGAGTTATTCATTTGTGAAAATCATATTAAGCATATAGAAAGTGAGGCAATACTTGTTGAGTCCCTTATTAGAAGCAAAGATGTTCCTGTATATCCCTTTAACATAGTAGGAGAGGAAGCTTCAAATATGACGGATGAAGCGTATAAAGAGATAGTAAAAAAAGGTATCGAGAGCTGTTATAGAGGCGATGTGTTTCAGATTGTATTGAGCCGACGTTTTAGTCAGGCCTATACTGGCGATGAATTCAATGTATACAGAGCGTTGCGGAATGTAAACCCTTCTCCCTACCTGTTTTTCTTTGACTATGGTGATTATAAATTGATGGGTTCTTCTCCGGAAGCGCAATTGATTATAAAAAACGGAACAGCGATCGTGCATCCTATCGCCGGCACCTTTAAACGTACGGGTGATGATGCCATTGATCAAAAAGAAGCAGAGCGATTGTTGCAGGACCCTAAGGAGAATGCGGAGCATGTAATGCTGGTGGATTTGGCTCGCAATGATCTTAGTCGTGTATGTGATGAAGTGGAAGTGGCTCATTTTCGGCAGGTACATTATTATTCGCATGTTATACACTTGGTAAGTGATGTAAAGGGAAAAGTAAGAGAAGGGTTCAATCCTTTTTTATTGCTGGGAAAAACGTTTCCCGCCGGTACATTGAGTGGAGCACCTAAGCTAAAAGCATTAGAACTTATCTATAATTACGAGCCTACCGGCAGAAGTTATTACGGAGGAGCGTTGGGTTTTATTGGTTTTAATGGTGATTGTAACCATGCTATTATGATACGTACTTTTTTGAGCAAGGATAACACACTTACTTATCAGGCGGGTGCAGGCGTAGTAGCAGCGAGTGTTCCGGAAAATGAATTGCAGGAAGTGAATAATAAGCTCGGTGCATTAAAGAAAGCTATCGTTTTCGCAACTACCATTAAATAATTTTTAAAAAGAATAAGTCAACTGATAAGGATGAAAATATTAGTTTTTGATAATTACGATTCATTTACCTACAACCTTGTTCACCTGGTCAAGAAAATTATTCATGCTCCGGTAGATGTGTATAGAAACGATGAAATACCATTGGAGAAAGTAAAGGAATATGATAGAATAATTTTATCACCAGGGCCGGGCATACCGGAAGAAGCAGGGTTATTGCTTCCTCTTATTAAAGAGTATGCGGCTACAAAATCTATCTTGGGTGTATGCCTGGGTCATCAGGCGATAGGGCAGGCTTTTGGCGGCGAGTTGATTAATCTTTCTACTGTATACCACGGCGTAGCGACGCCTATCACCGTAGAAGCTTTGCCAGAAACGCCTTCTTTGTTTGCAGGAATGCCCTCCAACTTTGATGTAGGGCGATATCATTCCTGGATTGTAAGTGATAAAAATTTTCCAAAAGAACTGCAGGTTACAGCTCGTGATGAGAATGGCTATATCATGGCCATGCAACACAGTGTATATGATGTGCAGGCGGTGCAATTTCATCCAGAAAGTGTGTTGACACCTTTAGGCGAAAAAATTATTAGTAACTGGTTGGGTAAAAATTAAAATTAGGTTGAGTCATGAAGAAAATACTTCATCAGCTTTTTGAGTATAAAACATTAGATAGAGCGGCAGCTAAAGAAGCGTTGATAGGCATCGGGAAAGGCTTGTATAATGAACACGAAGTGACGGCCTTTATGACGGTTTTTCTAATGAGAAGCATTACGATCGAAGAGTTGCAGGGTTTTCGCGATGCGTTATTAGAACTTTGTGTTCCTTTGTCATTGATTACTGATGATATAATAGATGTAGTAGGCACCGGCGGGGATGGAAAAAATACATTTAATATATCAACACTTAGTTGTTTTATAGCTGCGGGTGCAGGGCAAAAAGTAGCGAAGCATGGCAACTATGGAGCTTCTTCGGTAAGTGGGGCGTCCAATGTAATGGAGATGCTGGGGTACAGATTTAAAAATGATACGGATAGTTTGCAAAAGGAGTTGGATGAAGCAGGTATTTGTTTTCTACATGCACCCATATTTCATCCGGCATTGAAGCTGGTAGGGCCTATTCGAAAAAATTTAGGAATGCGTACATTTTTCAATATGCTTGGTCCTTTGGTGAATCCTGCAAGTCCTGCTTTTCAATTAATAGGTGTTTACAACCTGGAGATGGCAAGAATCTATGCTTACTTTATGCAGGCAACCGGTAAATCATTTGCAATTATTCATAGCTTAGAAGGGTATGATGAAATATCATTGACGGGCGATACAAAAGTAATAACGAATACAGGGGAGAAAATAATGACAGCAGAGCAACTGGGAAAAAGAACCGTAGAGGCTTCTGCTATTTATGGAGGTAATACGGTAGAAGAAGCAGCAAAAATATTCCAGAAGATAATTAATGGAGAAGGCAGCTGGTCGCAAAATGCTGTTGTACTAGCCAATGCTGCAATGGCCTTACATTGCACAGGAAAATATACAACTTATGAGCAAGCCTATCTAGCCGCTGTTGAAAGCTTGGAAAGTGGTAAAGCGGCGCAGGCGTTAAAAAAATTAATTGCGTTACAATCGTAAATAGGAAGGAATCAGATGAGTACAATATTGGATACAATTATTGCAGCGAAAAGGCAGGAAGTGGAAAGATTAAAACCACTAAGTAGTATTGAACGGTTTCGCAAGGAAGGTTTTTTTTGGGAGATCAATAATCGATCGCTGGTAAAGCAATTGAATGACCCGGAAAGCACAGGTATTATTGCTGAATTTAAACGAAAGAGTCCCAGTAAGGGCTGGTTTAAACCTAAGGAATTAGAAGTGGAAAAAGTAGTAAGAGCCTATAATGATTCCGGCGCGGCAGGAATGTCGGTGCTTACGGATGAAACGTTTTTTGGCGGAGATTTAGATGATTTAATTCAAGCAAAAGTTATTAGCGATATACCGGTATTGCGAAAAGATTTTATCATCGATACCTGGCAGATAGCAGAAGCAAAAGCATTTGGTGCAGATGTGATATTGTTAATTGCGGCCTGCTTATCACCGGATGCCGTCCGTGCATTAGGTTTATTCGCAAAAACAATTGGATTGGAAGTTTTATTGGAAATACATAACGAAGAAGAGCTGGGCCATATATGTGACGAAGTAGATATGGTAGGTGTGAACAACAGAAACCTGAAAACATTTGAAGTAGATATCAATACATCCTTACAGTTGATTTCAAAAATGCCAACAGATAAACCTGCGATAGCGGAAAGTGGTATTAGCGATCCTGCAACGATTATAACATTGAGAAAAGCCGGATTTAAAGGCTTTTTAATTGGTGAAACGTTTATGAAAGAGCCAGACCCTGCGATTGCCTTTGCTGATTTTGTAAAGCAATTAAAAGAAAAAGCTTCATGAGAATTAAAGTATGTGGTATGACACAGCCGGAGCAGGTAGAAGCCCTAGATGAAATGGGGGTTGACTTTGCCGGATTTATTTTTTATTCCAAATCACCTCGCTATGTTGGTAACAAAATATCAGCGGAGCGAATGAAGAAAATAAAAGGACATATTGCTAAAGTCGGTGTATTTGTGAATATGCCTTATGACGAGTTGCTGCAAACCGTAGATGATTACCGGCTGGATATGGTGCAGTTACATGGAGATGAGTCAGCTTTTTTCTGCGAAAAAGTGGCCAATTATGTTACCGTTATTAAAGCTTTTCGTTTATCCGATGGTGATCCTATTGATTGGATGGTAAGGCCTTTTCAGGAAAGTGTGGATATGTATATGTTTGATACCATGGGTGCGGGTTATGGGGGTACCGGCAAAAAATTTGATTGGCAAGTATTGAAGGGATCTGAGATTGATAAACTGTTTTTTTTGAGTGGTGGTATAGAGCCCGGCGATCAAGAGCGGTTAAAGGAATTTGAAAAAGAAGAAATAGGAAAAAAAATGTTTTCAATTGATATCAATAGTCGGTTTGAAATAAGCCCGGGTATAAAAGACATGGAGGCTGTAAGGGCTTTTGTAAAAGCAGTTAAATAGAAAAAGAGTAGTAATCTAATTATGGAAAAATAAAAGCATGAAGCAAGAACAATTTTTTTCAGTGCCGGATGAGTGGGGCTATTATGGGTCGTTTGGCGGAGCGTATATACCAGAGATGTTATATAGAAATGTGGAAGAGTTGCGATTGAAGTACCTGGATATTATTCACGATAAAAAATTTGAAGCAGATTTTCGTGACTTGTTAAAAGACTATGCCGGAAGAGCCACACCTCTTTATCTCGCTGAGCGGCTAAGTAAGCAATATGGTACTACTATTTATTTGAAGCGGGAAGATCTTTGTCATACAGGTGCTCATAAGATTAATAATACTATTGGACAGATTTTGCTGGCGGAGCGATTAGGTAAAAAAAGAATCATAGCAGAAACAGGTGCCGGGCAGCATGGTGTGGCTACTGCAACGGTATGTGCGTTGAAAGGAGTAGAGTGTATCGTGTATATGGGAGAAAAAGATATTGAGCGCCAAGCGCCCAATGTTGCACGAATGAAAATGCTGGGTGCTACCGTGATACCAGCTACCAGTGGAAGCAAAACATTGAAAGATGCAACCAATGAAGCTATCCGTGATTGGATCAATAATCCTGTAGATACACATTATATCATTGGCAGTGTAGTAGGGCCTCATCCTTACCCGGATATGGTAGCAAGATTTCAGTCGGTTATTAGTGAAGAAATAAAATTACAGCTAAAAGAAAAAACAGGTACAGCATGGCCTGCTGCTGTTATTGCTTGCGTGGGTGGTGGTAGTAATGCGGCCGGTGCCTTCTATCATTTCCTAGAAGAATCTCAAGTGAAATTAATTGCGGTTGAAGCGGCAGGAATGGGTATAGATAGTGGGTTTAGTGCCGCTACAACAAAATTGGGAACGGCAGGCGTACTGCATGGTAGTAAAAGCATCGTGATGCAAACAGCCGATGGGCAGGTAGTGGAGCCGCATAGCATTTCTGCCGGCTTGGATTATCCCGGTATAGGTCCATTGCACGCCCATTTATATGAAACGGGTCGGGCTGATTTTATGAGCGCTACAGACGAAGAAGCGGTGAAAGCGGCATTTAATCTCGCCAGACAGGAAGGTATTATTCCCGCATTGGAAAGTGCACATGCGTTAGCAGCTTTGGAAAAAATTTCGTTTGACAAGAAGGATACTGTTGTTATTTGCCTGAGTGGAAGAGGAGATAAAGATATGGCGACCTATATGAAATATATTAACTGATCTATTATGAAAAATATACTAGTAGTTGGTTGCTTTTTTTGTCTGTTGACAAGTTGTGATCGACAGCCCTATGTATCACACAAGGTAAAGTTGGAAAAGGCAGGAGAAGATTGCGACCAAGTACAAAACTATTTTCGCGTTACAGCTAATATAGCAGGAGAACGGTATGAGTTTGAAAAATGTTTGCCTTCTGATTTTTCTACAAAAAGCATCCAATCATTCCGCCAGGGAGATACCGTTGTTGTAAAATTTGGTACTGAAGATTTGGGAGAAAAAGCTGTTGTACAAAAGGTGATTCTGGATATTGACAGTTATCCTAAGTATAATTTTATAACCATTAATGAAGATACATACCAGATAAGCGGCACTGAAAAATAAAAACATGAGTCGAATTAAGAATTTATTTGAAAGAAAGAGTAAGCAGGTGTTGAATGTTTATTGCACGGCGGGATATCCTACTATTGATAGCACGATACCGATAATCAAGGCATTGGAAGAAAATGGCGCTGATATTGTAGAGTTAGGCATGCCCTATAGTGATCCGTTGGCAGATGGCCCCGTTATTCAAGAGAGTAGTATGGTAGCATTGCAAAACGGTATGAGTATACAAGAGTTGATGCTACAATTAAAAGGCCTACGTAAGCAAGTACAACTCCCTGTGGTATTAATGGGTTATATGAACCCTGTATTGCAGTATGGTTTTGAAAAGTTTTGTGAAGAAGCGGCAGCCTGTGGTGTAGATGGATTAATTATTCCTGACCTGCCGCCACATGAATTTGAAACCACTTATAGTGCTATTATTAAGAAAAATCAACTTGATTTTATTTTCTTAATCACCCCGGAAACAACGGAAGAGCGAATCAGAAAGCTAGATAGCTTAAGCAGCGGCTTTCTATATGCCGTGTCTTCTTCCTCTACTACGGGCACAGATAAGGATATGCCGGTGGTAAAAGATTATTTAAAACGACTTCGGGATATGCAGCTTTCCAATCCAATTCTGGTAGGGTTTGGTATCAAGGATAGTGCTTCTTTTGAAGAAGCCTGTATTCATGCCAATGGAGCTATTATTGGCACGGCCTTTATAAAAGCGTTGAAGTCCACTGCTTCCTTGTCCGATACAATTCAGAAATTTTTGGGAACTATTGTGAAAAACAATAAGTAAAGCAGACCTGGGGACTGTATTTTTGTACGAATAAATGAAGAGATGGTAAAACGATCGCTGATACTGAGTTTGTCCATGATGACACTGCCATTGCTAGTAATGGCACAAAAGAAGCTGAGTGTAAAAGGCAAAGTCAAGGGCTTGCAGGATAGCACGCTAGTGAGTATTGTCAATACTAACAACCCACAGGATACCATCGCTGTTACGTATGCAAAAAACGGGTCTTTTTTATTAAAGGGATCGTTGAAGGAGCCCATGCTGGTAACAATGAATTTGTTTCCCGGCAAATCAATACTCTCATTTCTGGATAATGAAAAAGTGAAAATTAAAGGAGATGTAAAACAACCCGATAAGCTGAAACTGAAAGGGTCCGTCTTGTATAAAGATTTTACGGCTTTTCAAAAACAATTTGACCCGTTGTTTCAACGAATAACGGCTACCAACCGTATGGCGCAAATGGGTGTAAACCTAGATAGCACTCGTGGTGTTTTGCTGGCGCTATTAGATACGATGCAACTGCAAATAGATAGCTACGTAGGAAAGAAAAAAAAGTCGCCGGTAAGCGTATTTCTATTAGCCGCTACGCTGCAATTAAAAGACGATCCTTTACTACTAGAGCAGCGACTGAATAGCTTGAAACCGACTGCGCTGAATAATATGTATGGCAAATACTTGCAGGAAGTTGTTGCCATAAACAAGCCAACAGCCATTGGTAGCATAGCCCCTGATTTCACACAGGCCGATACATCAGGTAAACCTGTAAGCCTATCCTTCTTTCGAGGTCAGTATGTGCTATTGGATTTTTGGGCAAGCTGGTGTGGCCCCTGTCGCTATGAAAATCCTAATGTAGTAGCGAGCTATCAAAAATTTAAGGACAAGAACTACACGGTGTTGGGCGTTTCCTTAGATCGCCCTGGGCAAAAAGATAAATGGCTAAAAGCTATTTATGACGATCAACTTACCTGGACGCACGTAAGCGATTTACAATATTTTAATAATATTGTTGCCGTTCAATACCGCATAGAAGGCATACCTCAAAACCTACTTATCGATCCGCAAGGAAAAATTGTAGCCAAAAATTTAAGGGGGCCTGCATTGGAGAAAAAGCTATGTGAATTATTGGGATGTGAATAATGGGTAGCTTTTAATAAGGTTTTTATTGAATTTTTTGATCTAGCTGATGCTCGCAGCCTGTTTTCTTTTAGTTGAAACTTTCTCGAAACTCTAAGGGGCTTTTTTGCGTTTTTATTTTAAATAACTTGCTGAAACTTTGCGAATGCTCAAACCCCAATTCATAAGCAATTTCGCTTACTGATAATTCAGTTGTAGAAAGCTTTTCTTTTGCTTTTTCTATCAGTTTCTCGTGGATGTGTTGTTGAGTGGTTTGTCCTGTCAGTTGTTTTAATAAGCTTCCTAAATATTTGCTGGAAATATTTAAAGTATCTGCTATGAACTGTACGGTAGGCAATCCTTTTGCTACTAATTCTTTATTATTGAAATATCCACTCAATACTTCATCCAGTTTCCCTAGTATCTGATGATTAGTTACTTTTCGGGTAATGAACTGGCGCTCATAAAATCGTTGTGCATACGTAAAAAGTAATTCCAACTGAGCAATAGTTACATCTTGGCTAAATTTATCAATGTTTGCATTGTATTCATTATGAATATTGTCAATGATGCCATTCATCATTACTTCTTCCTTATCGGAAAGAAACAGTGCTTCATTGGCGGCATAACCAAAATACTCATAGTGTTTTATTTTTTTGGCAAGTGTTGTGTTCCACAAAAAGTCGGGATGAATAAGCAACATCCAGCCTTGTAAATTAGCAGGCAAGCCTCCTGCTTCTCCACGCAATACTTGCCCGGGAGCCATAAATGCCATTAAGCCTTCATCAAAATCATATTTCTGTTGGCCATACAGTAAATTGTTGCAACCCCGTTTTAATGACACTACATACAAATCTAGTATAACAGCATTTATGTCGCTGTCATTGGAAAATTTGGAAACATCTAGAATACTTATCAGCGGATGATTAGGCTTTTCCAATCCCGCTAATCGGTGACACTCAGTAATAGATTTTATTCGGATAGGGTACATTTACATAACATTTTTTACAAACGGATACTTTAGCCATATTAGCACTAAAGGCAGTATTAAAAATGGAACTTCCAGTAAAGCCATTTTATAATTTCCCGTTCTTACTGCCAATGCCATGATGACAACGATGGAAATAGCATTGAGTGTATTGCCTAGAAAAAAGGTTTTGGGAATGAGGAGCAATACACCAATCAAAAGCGTGATACCGCCAAAGAAAGGGATCATTGTCTCCGAAATACCCAATGCATTCATCATCTTTAATGAGTCGGGATGTTTTTTGTAATTCAAGGTGTCCCAGCCATGCTTAAATGCCAGAAAAACCGACACTAATAGCAATACCAGTGAAACGATACTTTTAATCATGGTGTTTTTTTTTAGAAATTAAACGGTCAATTTACAGGACTCTTTTAAACTTCATGGGTTTTTCCATCAGCTTCATACATATTTGAAGCTTATAACAATTTACCGAAAAACTTATCGCCGTACTTAAATATATCAAATTTTAATTTCACTTCCCCGTCAATACTTTTCCATTGACCAATGATTTTATCGACAGGTTGTTGTGCAAAGCCTGCGGCAGTAGTAACAATGCAAAAAGCTTTTTCATATTCTTTTACTTTTTGTTTTGTAATTTTTTGATGGCCTTAAAATCTCTATGTCCAATATTTAAAAGCACGCCCGGCATAATTCTACTTGCTAATTGTATAATGCGAATCATGAAAGGCTTGAGCTCTTTTTTATCTTTCAGAAGTCCGTTGATAGCCACTTTCACCATTTTGTCTACCGTCATCAGCATCGCAGGATTGGGCTGTTTTTCCCAATCGTTTTGTAAATTGGTTTTTACCCCGGGAGGAATCATTTCAAAGACTTTCACAGTAGTGTCTTCTAGTTGCAAACGTAAAGATTGCGTATAGGCACGAACACCGGCTTTTGTAGCACTGTAAATAGGCGCTGCCGAATACGACATAAATGCAATGCCCGAAGAAACATTCACAATGGCTGCTGATTTTTGGGTAAGCAGATGTGGCAAAAACTGGTGTGTTACTTGAATGGTCCCTGAGAGATTGGTGTTGATTTCGCGAGTAATGTTTTCCAAATCCAACGACTGATCCTGCAAGTCAATTAAGCGCATCAAGCCGGCATTGTTGATAATGATATTCAGGTCAGGAAATAGTTGTGTAACATCTTTGTAGAGTTGTTCTATGTCTTTGGGGTTACTTACATCGCTTTGGAAAGTGTACACAGAGGGAAACTTTTTTTTGGTTTCGGTGAGTGCGTCTGGGTTTCTACCTGTAACGATTATTCTGGCTCCAAGGTCGGTGAGTTGTTTCACAAATTCCAGTCCTATTCCGCTGGTGCCTCCGGTAATGAGGATGGTGCTGTTTTTTAAGTCCATTTTTTATATTCTGTTACTGCAAAGCTCAGCAGTAGTTATAAAATGGATGTAGCCAAAAGTCAGATTGTTGTAGTCAAAAGGAATAGTGTGGACTACAGCAGTAAATAAGCTGTCCCTAAAAATAGAAGGTTGAAAACGTTCTTAAATACACTTTTCAGATAATGACACGGTAGAAAAGTGGAGGGCAGCTGCATTCCTTGCCAGACAGATAAATAGAAAGCCCCTTACAGCCCCAGCACTTCTTTCATAGAAAAGATACCTTTCTTATTGTAAATATATTCTGCCGCTACTACAGCGCCTGTGGCAAATCCCCGGCGGTTATGCGCTGTATGGATGATTTCGATATCGTCAATAGTAGAACTGTATTTAATGCTGTGTGTACCGGGTGCGGGGTCGATTCTTTTACTGATGATGGATAAGTCCTCTGGTGTGGAAGCTGTATCATTTACCCATTTTGCTTTACGGGGTACATTTTCCAGTATTTGCTCTGCTAAGGTAATAGCCGTGCCACTGGGTGCATCTTTTTTTTCTGTATGATGTATCTCTTCCATTGTAATATCATAGGAAGTATGAGTTGCCATATGTTTGGCCAGTTGTTTGTTTAGCTCAAAAAAGATATTTACACCAATGCTGAAATTGCTGGCATAGAGAAAGGAGCCGTCGTATTGCTTTACCTTTTCATAAACGTCGGGTAACAGTTCCGTCCATCCGGTAGAGCCGGATACAACAGGAATATGCCATTCGAGCATCTTTGTAATATTAGCAAGGGCTGTATGTGGCCCGGTAAATTCTATAGCAACATCAGCGGTAGCAAGATGGGTAGCCGTAAAGTCTTCCAGGTTTTCATCATTAATTTTTAATACAACCTCATGTCCCTTTTGTAAAGCGATCTCTTCAATAGCTTTTCCCATTTTACCATAACCAATTAATGCAATGCGCATAGCCGTTTTTTTTAAGAGTGTGCAAATTGTAACAATATATTGTTACAGGCAAAAATCTTTATAAGGCAACCATTAAAAATGACTGGGAAGTAGTGCGGGTGACTTCGTTTTTCCTATCGTCATTACCAGACTCAACCCATTCGTACGGGCCATTTCGCTATGGCCGGCTTTTATTTTAAAACTCAGGTCGGGGCTTACGTCAAATGATTTAAGATGAGCATCTACCGTAGCATCTACAATATTTAATCCCCAAAAGAAAACAAAGAAGATAACGGAGTAATCAATATACTGGCGGAATCTATCTCTTTGGCGACGGATAGATTCGGTGGATAAACCTGGATTATTATAAGGCCTTTTAAGTGAATTGAAGGCTGCTGTATCAGCAGCCGTAGCGCCAGGCTGGCTATAGGCATGGCGTACACGAATGGCGTCTCTGGAGTCCTTGTAAGTTTTTACATTATCTAAAAAAATATAGCCGGTAATACCCAAGGCGCCATATACAATGGGCAGCTTCCAGTATTTTTTATTATACACCTGTCCCCAGCCGGGAATAATGGCAGAGCGAATAGTGGCTTTGCGGGGATTAAAGTCGGTTGTGCTTTCTTTTTTGGTTGCGCCGGTAGGCACGAGTGTGTCGATAATGATAAGCGTGCTGTCCTGTGATAAAGCTACTGATGAAGAACTCAGGAAGCTGGCAACGATAAGGCTTAATAAAAGGCTGCTGCGCTGTTTCATCTGTTTTTTTTCTTATTGTTTTTAATGGTCAGATGGAATAGCCTACTGTACTATTTTTTTGATAAGGAGGTGCTTTATGGCTATTTCATAGTTTGAAAGGTTGTACCCACTTAGCCTACTGTTACTTTCATTAGCGACAATAGCTTAGTAAGCTCCTCAGCAGAATAATAATCAATCAGTATCTGACCACTACCATTGCGGCTGTGTTTTAATTTTACCCGCGTACTGAAATGCGAAGCTAAGTTATCTTCTATTTTTTGATAGCTCGCAGGAAGACCGCCTTTTGAAGTTTTTTTAACACCACCGCTCTCTTTGTACAAGGTGCGCACGAGTGCTTCTGTTTGTCTTACAGAAAGCTCCTTGCTTTTTATTTCTTTGAAAATAAATAATTGCTTGTCGATAGTATCTACATTAATCAAAGCACGGGCATGCCCCATGCTGATGCTGCCATTCCTTACTGCTAACTGGATATCGGGAGGCAGCTTTAGCAGACGAATAAAATTGGCAACCGTACTTCTGTCTTTTCCCATTCTTTCGGCCACCTGCTCCTGTGTGTAGTCCAGTTCCTCCATCATTCTCTTATAGCTCAGTGCTACTTCCATCGCATTCAGATCTTCGCGTTGCAGGTTTTCCAACAAAGCGAGCTCCAGCAGTTCAGCATCATTGGCTTTCCGTATGTAGACAGGTACACTTTTTAGTCCTGCCAGCTTCGATGCCCGTAAGCGACGCTCACCAGATATAAGCCTGTATTTTCCGTTTGGCAGTTGAGTAACGGTAAGCGGTTGTATAATATCATGCAGTTGAATAGAGCTAGCCAGCTCTTTTAAAGCATTTTCATCAAAGTCGCGACGGGGTTGCTTAGGATTGACTTCAATATCCTCAAGGTTTACCTTATTGATACCTGTTGCCGATTCTACTACAGCGGGTTTTAATCCACCTGTTCCGGTTTTTAAATCGCTATCTATACTTTGTAGGAGGGAACGAATTCCTTTGCCCAAGGCTTCTTTATTACTATTCTTTGGCGTACTCATTATTTCAAAACATTTACAGGATTGCTGGTTTAGTAGCTCACATATAGGAAACTGCTTTCCGGTTGGGCGCAGCTATTACAGTTCCAGTATTCTTTCTTCCTGTTTTATTTTCGTCAAATCGTTTTTTTGTAAAATTTCTTTGGCCAGATTCAGGTAGTTCATGGAACCTTTACTGTTGGCATCATATAGTATTACCGGCTTGCCCACACTGGGAGCTTCGGAGAGCCGGGCATTGCGGTGAATAATCGTACTGAAAACAATATCTTCAAAATGTCGTCTTACTTCACTTACTACCTGGTTACACAGCCGCAGGCGGCCATCGTACATCGTCATTAAGATGCCTTCAATGGCGAGCGATGGGTTGAGCCGGCTTTGTACAATCTTAATGGTGTTTAATAATTTGCCCAATCCTTCCAATGCAAAAAACTCGCATTGCACCGGTACCACCACGGAGTCGGCAGCTGTAAGTGCATTTACCGTAATCAAACCGAGGGAAGGAGAACAGTCAATGATGATAAAATCGTATTGATCTCTTACGGCTTCTAATAAATTTTTTAAAACATTTTCCCGGTTGGGATGATTAATCATTTCTATTTCAGCCCCCACCAGATCTATATGCGAGGGGAGTAAATCCAAATAAGGAATATCGGATTTCAGGATTACATCTTTAGCAGTAGCCTGATTGACCATGCAATCATACAGGCTTTGCGTAACATTATGTAAGTCAAACCCTACACCAGTAGTGCTATTGGCTTGCGGGTCGCCATCTACCAATAAGGTCTTGTACTCCAGCACTGCAAAACTGGCAGCCAGATTAATAGCCGTGGTAGTTTTTCCTACGCCTCCCTTTTGATTAGCAACCCCAATAATTCTAGCCATACTGATTTCCTCCTGAAATGATGATAATGGGTAAATTTCCATTCTGCCAGTAAGACCGCA
>CAZPPM010000068.1:0-16943 GCA_964588445.1 uncultured Citrobacter sp. | reverse complement strand
TCGATAAGGTGATGCCCAACAGTATCACCTTATTATTTTATAACCATCGTCATTCTCAACCCTCATGAATTTTATAGAAGCCCTTATCATTGCCATTGTAGAAGGCCTTACAGAATTTATCCCTATTTCCTCTACGGCGCACATGATATTTACCAGCACCTTCTTTGGTATACAGGAAGATGATTTTGTAAAAATGTTCCAGGTATCTATACAATTTGGCGCCATACTGGCCGTGGTAGTATTATACTGGAGAAAATTTTTTGATTTAAAAAACATCAACTTCTATCTTAAGTTGGCTTGTGCCGTTGTTCCCGCACTGGTATTAGGTTATTTATTTGATGATATTATTGAAGAGGCCCTGGGCAATCCACTACCTATTGCGATTGTAATGGTGGCAGGTGGTATTGTGTTATTATTTATTGATAAATTCTTTACTAACCCAACGATTGACGATGAGAAAAAAGTGTCTATTCCTAAAGCTATCGTCATTGGTTTTTGGCAGTGCCTGGCTATGATGCCGGGCGTAAGCCGCTCTGCCGCATCTATCATAGGTGGTATGCAGCAAAAGTTAACCCGGGGCACTGCTGCAGAATTTTCTTTTTTTCTGGCTGTACCTACCATGTTGGCCGTAACGGTTTATTCTGTTTTTGTAAAAACCTGGAAAGGATCCGGCGTAGAAAGAAAAGGCTATGAGATGATTTTGGAAAACAAGCAAAGCATTCTTCTTTTCCTTACGGGCAATGTTGTAGCATTTATAGTAGCCCTATTAGCCATCAAATTTTTCATCGGATTTTTAAAAAAATATGGGTTTAAAGTGTGGGGTATCTACCGCATTGTTGTGGGTTTAATTTTAATCCTATTATTATTGAGCGGAAAAATCAATTAGATCATTTTTCACACTCATTAAAACCATATACCTAACAATTGTTTAACCATTTCCATCACTAAATCGAACACGTATGAAATTTCTTTATTCGTTGCTGGTACTGGCAACAGCATGCTGGCTTAGCTCCTGTAGTAATTATGGAGAAAAAGTAAACAAAGAATACCTGGAAGTTTATTATCAGCCCTCCGTTAATAAGGCGATTGCAGAAAAGACATTAGATTTTCTATACCCTATATGGCGATTGCAAGGTGATGCTACTGAGAAAAAAAGCGTACAATTAGACATGGCTGGAGATACACTCCTTTTTAGAATGGTAGCCCAACTTGACAAAGTAAAAGATATGGGAGAGGATGTTTTTATTGGGCTGGGTAAAATACTTTCTGACTCCATTTTTGATCAAAAACCGGTAAACGTCGTACTCACCGACAATAAATTCAAAGCAGTAAAAACAATTCGCCATCAGGCAATGGACTGGGGAGAGAAAGTGGTATTTGGAGAAATAGAAGTTTATATGGGTGATAATGTGTCCAAACAATTGACAGAACAATTAGCCAGCCAAATTGATTTTTATTTTGGAAGAAATGGAAAAACAAAAACCTTTCAACATATACAAGGAAGCGATGGACATCCAATTGTAAAAATGGTGGTAGACAAGGAAGCTATTAAAAGCATTCCCCGTTCTGATATTCAGCAAATGGTAGACATGCTCAGTAAAGAGGTGTTTTCCGGTAATAGTATACAGTTTGAAGTAACAGATACTTTATTTGAACCCATAGATGTCTTTAAAAGCTCTTCGCAAGAATAATAAGCCTACGAAACAAAAAGCCGCTTTGATCAAAGCGGCTTTTTTCATTTATATTTAAACTCTTAAGTATAATTTCTAAAAGCAGCATTCTTCATATGCAAGTTACCGCACCGAAAAAAGTCATCAATGGCTGGGCCATGTACGATTGGGCCAATTCTGTCTACAATCTCGTTATCACCACTACTTTTTTCCCTATTTATTTTTTAGCAGTAACAGATGGAGGCGATGGAGAACATCATGTCAATTTTTTAGGTCGCAGTTTTGTCAACTCTTCCTTGTACGACTACACGCTGGCTGTAGCCTATCTTATCATTGCCCTGCTCTATCCCATTCTTACTTCTATAGCCGATACACGAGGAAATAAGAAAAATTTCATGCGCTTCTTTTGCTACATGGGTGGCATGGGAAGCTGTATGCTTTTCTTCTTCAAGGCCGATACATTGGGCCTTGGCATTTTTGCTTTCATGCTGGCGGCTATGGGCTATGTAGGCAGTATTGTTTTTTACAATGCTTATCTGCCAGAGATAGCAGCCCCTGCTGACAGAGATCGCATCAGTGCACGAGGATTTTCCTTTGGCTATATTGGCAGTGTACTCATGCAGATCGTTGGTTTTGTACTTGTCACCTTGATGGATGATACGGGCTTGGCTACACGTATTACTTTTCTACTGGTAGGTATCTGGTGGATTGGCTTTGCACAAATAGCTTTTGCACGATTACCAAACACCACCTTACGGGTATCACAAAAAGGTAATGTGCTGAAAGATGGTTTTATAGAAATAAAAAAAGTGTACCAACAGGTAAAAGATATGCCTGTCTTAAAAAGATTTTTACGAGGGTTCTTTTTCTATAGTATGGGTGTACAAACGGTTATGTTAGCTGCTACACTTTTTGGTAGCAAAGTGTTAAAGCTACCCGATACCCAACTTATCATCACGGTTGTTTTGATACAACTGGTAGCCATTCTTGGTGCTATAAGCATGTCACGCTTATCTACCCATTTTGGCAACCTTAGGGTATTAATGGGTGTTGTTCTTTTTTGGATGGCTATCTGTATAGCGGCTTATTATACGGCCTCCTTACCTGAGCGGGGCATCAATGCCGAATATTATTTTTATGGATTGGCTATTTGCGTAGGGCTGGTAATGGGAGGCATACAATCACTTAGCCGTTCTACCTATGCCAAGCTCATGCCCGAAACAAAAGATACCGCCTCCTTCTTTAGCTATTATGATTTTACAGAAAAACTAGCCATCGTCATCGGTATCTTTTCTTTTGGTTTTATAGACGAACTTACCGGCCATATGAAAAACTCCATTCTGTCATTAATCGTTTTCTTTGGAATTGGTTTCGTTTGGCTATATGCCGCACTTGCCAAGCAAAAGAAAAACAGTTAAACGCAAAAATTTTACTCATGAAGCTCTACACTATTAATACCGGTCATTTTAAATTAGATGGCGGCGCTATGTTTGGCGTAGTACCTAAGGTAATGTGGAATGAAATTAATCCGGCAGATGAAAATAATCTTTGTAGCTGGGCTATGCGCTCCTTATTGATAGAGGACGGGAACAAGCTACTACTGGTAGACACAGGATTGGGTAATAAGCAAAGCGAAAAATTTTTTCGTCATTATCATTTACATGGAGAAAACACCTTAGATAAATCGCTGGCACATCATGGGTTTTCTAAAAATGATATTACAGATGTTTTTCTCACTCATTTGCACTTTGATCATTGTGGAGGTGCTATCGTACTAGAAGGAGATAAACTTGTACCTGCTTTTAAAAACGCAACGTACTGGAGCAATGCTGCACATTGGGACTGGGCTGTACATCCTAATGACAGAGAGAAGGCATCTTTTCTTAAAGAAAATATTTTACCTATCCAAGAAAGTGGTCAGCTCAAATTTATCGATTCTGCAGAAAATAAGGAGGACGGCTCATTGGGGATCACTGATTTTCTACCCGATTTTTCTGTTCGCTTTGTAAACGGTCATACGGAGAAAATGATGCTGCCGCAATTAAAATATAAGGACAAGACTATTCTTTACATGGCTGATCTAATTCCATCGGAAGGCCATATACCCTTACCCTATGTAATGGCTTATGATATGAGACCTTTACTCACACTACAGGAAAAAAAATCAATTCTTACGGAGGCTGTAAACAACAACTACATTTTATTTTTTGAACACGACCCGGTGTATGAATGTTGCTCACTTAAACAAACGGATAGAGGTGTTCGCCCGGATATCCTTTTTACGTTAGAAGAATTATAAAAACAGCTTAGCGTCTTCTTATCAATGCATCCAGGGAATGGCGTAATCCTTCATGACCCATCATGTCTACTTTTATTTTACCTACAGAAATAGGGCTTTCGACACGTACAGGTATTTTATTTTTATCATCTGTAACCCATACTGTCATTTGCTCACCGCCTTCAAAAATGGTTCCCTTTATCAAAAGAGGTTTGAACTTAATGGCATTAAAGCGGCCATATTTCGTTTTGATTTGCTCCTTACCCAGATAGCGAATATACATGCTGTATATTTCGTTGTCGAGGAACATACTGAAAGTAATTTTATCGTTGGGTCTTAATATTGAAAAATCAATATTGCGGGCATAAAATACAGCACTCAATACATCCTGCACACATTCCGGTACCTTAAACACGCCTTCATTACTTACGGCCGTATTGGCTGTTTTATTAAAGCTTACGGTTTGGTATTTTTTATAGCCTCCTTCATTAATATCTCTTACAAATTTTAATGTTTGTAGTGTAGCCGTGTCAATATAGGATTCATACTTATCTCTTACTTTGTAAAAAATATCGTACGAGGGATTGGTACGCCCTTCACCTACTATATGATATACAGGCTTACCATTTAAATTTTCCAGTGTATTAGTAAAGGTAGCCGTACCAGCATCAACATAAATACCTGCTACAGAGTAGAAGACAGAAAACGTAATCTTTTCCCCCTGTTTAAACGCTGTGTTTTTCATTTCACAAACATTGCGAAAAGGAGCTTCGGTACGAGGTGTAAATGCCAATAGAGCTATTAATGGCGCAATCAACAATTTATTTATTCCTTTCATTCGGTACAAGTTTTAGGACCTAGGTTTAAGACAGTCTATGTTTTATCTACCCTTATTTTTTTGATGCTTAAAATTAATAAACTCCCCACCAATGCGGGAATAATCAGGTTAATAAACCAAATACTCACGGAGGTAAGGCCTATTCCCAAATGGTTACCACTAAACAACCCAATGAGCTTTATGTTTACCTGCCCTCTCAAACCCAGATCTGTAAACAAAGCAATCGTGGGTATTATTGCCATCACTAAAAAAGCTACACTTACGGCCCACCAACCCTGCCACAAGGATACCTCCACTCCAAACAACCTGAATAGCAGGTAATACTGCAAAATAAACACCAAAAAGCGTAGCAACGATAAAGACAGGAGTTGCAGAAGTAACGTTGCATTAAAGTGCTCCAGCGCTACGATAAGCCAGGAAAATCGTTTATTAGCCGGCAACTTATCAACCCATTTTACTAGCCACGGCAAACGGAAATAAAACAATGTTAAAATAATCAGTGTACCCAAAACACCGTACAACAATACCTGTATCCATATACCGGTTAATATTCCGTTTTTTTCAATTTCATTTTTTAATAAAAGTATGCCTACTAATCCCATCACCAATGTAATGATGAGCTGGCTGATACTGGAAGTAATAGTAAGCGATATCGCTTTCAGCCTGTTGCCTTCTTTCATATATAAAATACGGCCAAGATATTCTCCAATTCTATTGGGAGTAGACACAGAAAATGAAACACCGGAAAGCACAGCTTTAAACGCTGTAAAAAAATTCACTTCCTGTATTTGCCGCACAGAAAGACGCCACTTTATAGTTTCCAACGACCAATTGACAATCATTAAGGCGCATACAGCCAAAAGATTCCAGATCATGGAAGTGCCCATCGTAGATCGAATGTGCTGCCACGATCTTTCCAAGTCGGGCTGATGCAATATTTGCCGATAAATAGAATAAACCAGCCAGCAAAACAATACAGGTGCTAAAAAATAGTTGATAAAGATTTTAATACTTTTGCCGGGCTTCATTATTATTGGTAAAAATACATTTCCACTTGCAAAAACCTGCTAAAATAATCCTTGGTATTGACCCCGGTACACTTTTGATGGGTTATAGTATTATCATAACCAAGGGTAGTGCTATAACGCTAAAAGAAATGCAGGTATTGCAGTTATCACCAAAACAGGACAATCATGAGCGGCTACGACTCATTTACGCTAAAGTAGTAGAGCTCATTAAAGAATTCAAGCCCCACGAACTGGCTATTGAAGCTCCTTTTTTTGGCAAAAATGTACAAAGCATGTTGAAGTTGGGAAGAGCACAAGGTGTTGCTATTGCAGCCGCCATGAGTGCCAACTTACCCGTTACTGAATATTCACCCCGCAAAGTAAAACAAGCCGTAACCGGCAATGGGAATGCTGGTAAAGAGCAGGTATGGAAAATGCTACAACAGTTGCTACACCTTACAGAAGCACCCAAACATTTTGACGCAACAGATGCACTGGCCATTGCCGTGTGCCACCACTTTCAACTTACCTCTGTAAAAACAACGAGTGCTACTAAACTTAAAGGCTGGGAAGATTTTATTAAAAAAAATCCTGGCAGGATAAAGTAGTAAGAATTACCTCTATACTTACTGTTTACCCCACACATTATCCTAAGTTACCTATAATTAATTGTTGTATTTCTTTCAATCGTTCTTGTGACAACTGAAGTTTGCTTTGATTAAAATTGATATCATTAGCTACGCTAATGGGAACAAGGTGCAGGTGTGCATGCGGCACTTCTAGCCCTATAACACTTATACCGCAGCGATTACAGTCAAAGCTCTTTTCAATGGCTTTTGCAATAGGGCGGGCAAATAAAAGTAGCTTTTCCAAGTACACATCTTCCAAATCGAAAAACTTATCTGTTTCTGTTTTAGGAATTACCAATACATGCCCTTCTCTCAGAGGGAAAATATCGAGGAATGCATAAAAGTGATCGTCTTCTGCAATTTTATAAGAAGGAATATCGCCTTTGATAATTTTTGAAAATATAGTCATGCCGCCAAAAAATTTTGTTTTTAAGGAAAGAAGATAATAGGCCAATCGTTTCCTCACTGTTATCACTTTAGTAATAGCAAAGCTATGTGTTTATAAAAAGAAAACCCTCTTACGAGGGTTTTACTCATTTAGCTATTCATTACTTACTACAGCGTAATATTATCTATCTTGAAGCTAAGCTTACCGGCAGGTGCTTCCACTTCTGCCGTTTCTCCTATTGTTTTTCCCAGTATACCTTTACCAATGGGTGAGGATACTGAAATTTTTCCGGCTTTTAAATCTGCTTCGTTTTCGCTAACAAGCTGGTAGGTTACCTGCTTTTTTGTTTTCAGATTTGTGATGGTAACTTTTGTCAAAATTGACACTTTACTTGTATCAATAGACGACTCATCCAGTACTCTTACATTAGCCATAGCTCCTTCCATTGTTGCAATCTTTGCCTCCAATAAGCCTTGCGCCTCTTTTGCGGCATCATACTCTGCATTCTCTTTAAGATCACCTTTTTCTCTTGCCTCTGCAATAGCACGGCTGGCAGCCGGCCGTTCTACTGATTTCATTCGCTGCAGCTCAGCTTTCATTTGCTCCAGCGTTTCCTGTGTCACATATTGAATTGTGCTCATAAAAACCTCCTTACTTACGTAAATAAAAAAAAATAACAACGCCCCAGATTGACTGAAGCGTTGCACTATTTATTACACGAATATAGGAAAAATCAATTAGCCAAAAAAATTCCACTTATGGGTTTACCGGAAACAATTTATCAATAAGTACTTGTGCCATTTTAAGAAAGGCTTCATGGCTATAACCGGCTATGTGTGGTGTAATGATAACATTGGGCTGCTGCAAAAGCCATTGTAAGTTTTCCTTTTCCTCTGGTGAATAGGTGGCCAGCTTTTCATTCTCCAAAACATCCAACGCTACGCCTGCTATTTTTCCCGTTTGTAAAGCTTCGATAATAGCAGCTGTATCCACTACCTTGCCCCGGCTTGTATTGAGAAAAAAAGGCTTTCTTTCCAAGGAAGAAAGAAACTCCTTACCTGCCAGGTGATGGGTTTCTTCCGTAAGAGGCAAATGCATGCTAATAACATCTGCATACCGGGCAATATGTTCTATACTGGCTTCTTTAACATATCCTCCTCCAAAGCCATATTTATATTTATCACTTGCCAATACAGTGACTTCAAACGGCGCCAAAAGCCGGGCAAAGGCGCTACCAGTATTACCATATCCGATTATACCTACCGTTTTTCCAAATAACTCTACCCCGCGGTTTTCATCTCGTTTCCATAGTCCCATTTGTACTTCTCGGTTAGCAGGCAGTATATTATTCATCAATGCTAATAACATACCCAATGACTGCTCAGCCACCGCATTTCTATTCCCTTCCGGACTACTTACGCAAAGAATTCCTTTACTGGCGGCATACGGTAAATCGACCAACTCCATACCGCTACCCAACCGACCTATCCACTTTAACTGTGCAGCCTTATCTAATAGTGGCTTATCTACTTTTATCCTTGTTGTCAATACAAGCCCTTCTACCTCGTGTATGCTATCCGATAGCTCTTCATAGGAAATAGCCGGGTTGTAGATAACTTCATAGCCCTTTTGCATTAAAACATCGGAAAGATAAGGGTGGGCATTTCCGGTTATGATTGCTTTTTGCATGTAAGAATCTGTCTACTTCATTTTAAAGGTTAGTAATGCATATTGTTCGAGGGAGAGTTGTTCTGCCCGCTGGTTAAAGATCGCGTCCGTCAACTCTTTTTCATCAAATAAAGGTTTTACGGCATTACGCAAGGTTTTTCTTCTTTGATTAAATGCAGCTTTTACCAGAACAAAGAATTTTCTTTCACTTTGCATAACCAGTGGTTGCTTTTTAGGTAAAAGCCGAATAACACCGCTTTTTACTTTTGGAGGTGGCGTAAAGCTGTTTTCCTGCACATCAAATAAATATTCTACATCATAAAAAGCCTGTATCAGCACACTTAATACGCCATATATCTTATTTCCTTCCTTAGCAGCAGCCCGCTGTGCCATTTCCTTTTGAAACATTCCCACTACACATTGCACATCCTCTTTCCATTCTAATACCTTAAATAAAATTTGCGAAGAAATATTATAAGGAAAATTACCAATAATTGTAAAGGGAGCATCAAAAGGACGAGAGGCCTCCAAAAAGTTTTGATGTATTATTTTTCCTTGAATGGAAGGATATGTTGAATGTAGGTAATCTACTTTTTCCTTATCCAGTTCTATTGCTTTAAAATCAATATTCGGTAGTTCCAGTAAATATTTTGTTAGAGCTCCGCCTCCCGGACCTATTTCCAATAGCCTTGAAAAACGCTGTTGCTCCAGCGCTGCCACAATTTTTCGGCAAATGTTTTCATCATGCAGAAAATGCTGTCCCAGTGATTTTTTGAGGGTGTACATAGTGCAAATGTAATTAATAAAAAAGCCGCCCCGAAAGAGGCGGCATTATAAGGGACGGTAAACGAGTCTATTGTTTTTTCTTTACCACTTTCTCCGTTGCCAACACTATTGCAGATTTATTAATAAGCTTTAATATATATACTTGATCGGGCAAATGGCTTATATCAACTTTTACTGTATTACCATTGCTTACCACTTCATTTTTCACCAACACCAATTTTCCGCCAAGGTCGGTAAGTTGAATGGTCAACCTTTCCGGAGAAGGGGATTTTATCTTAATGTTTATTTTATCATTCACCGGATTAGGATAGATATTGATGCCAAATGTAGTAGGCGGGAGGTACACACTAATAGTTTTGCTATACGAAAACTTACCATCAAAATCATATTGCTTAATACGGTAATAATTAGTTCCTTCTTCCGGAGATTGGTCGGTATAAGAAAAGGGGTGATTAATTTTTGCCAGCGCAATAAAGTTTTGGCCATCGGAAGAGTGCTCTACTTCGAAATAGCTATGCTTTTCATCCACCACTGCCTCCCATTTAAGAGCCACTTTACGCTCCGGAGTAAGTGTGCCTGTAAAACTTATGAATTCAACAGGAAGTGCCACCAACTGAGCAGTCGAGCGCACCAGCTTTACATCATCTATCATAAAGCCATCATCCTGACGGAAAGCAAATGTGCCGGTATTAGGATCTGAAGTAAAGACAAAACGGAATCGCACATTACTATTATTATTTCCTGTACCGATATAGTCTTTAAAATCATAGGTAACCTTAGTCCATATATCTCTTATGCCGGTGAGTGCTGGTTGCCCGTTAATTGTACTACCATCCAATGTACCCGGTTCTTGTACGGTATGTGAACCGGCTATCGGTGTCCAATCACCATTGGTGCCATTTGTACTATTCCTGGAAACCTGTAGCTGTAGTTTATCTCTAAAGTTTTCTGCCCGATGCCTTACCCAAAATGACAGGTAAGATGCTGTCGCCGTACTCAAGTCAAAGGTTCCGTTCCAGCGAGCTAGAATATTTGAGTTTCCGGCATAATTGCCAGTGGGAGACTCTGACATAGCTCTTCCAGTACCACCATACCCAGTTCCATTAGCAGTATAATCCCAGGCAGATCCGCCTGTCTTTATCCAGTTGGTAGAAAAAGTTCCTGTATTCATATTATCTTCGGCAAGTACTACCGCTGCTGGATTAGCATGATAAATTTTTGTTACCGTATCGTAATAGGTAATGCCTGCTGCTTGTATGCGCCAGGCATATTTAAGTTCCTGCCCATTAGTTAATGCTGAATGCAATGTGTAGTTAATACCCGCCGAATGTACACTATAATAATTCGGTAGATTAGCCGGAGTGATAGTAACCGGATCGCCAACTGATTGAATATTTTTTAAAGGAATCAACGAAACTGTAACGGGATCGTTCCCCAAACCCACTCTTCTTGCGTCAAAAGTAAAAGAGCCATTTTTGGAAGTGACAACAATATCTGATTTATCTTGCAAATCAACATAAGTACCAGATGAAAGCAATAATTGCAGGTTTTGATATACCATGCCTTTGCATAAATTAATTATCTCTTCTTTAGGAGGCCAAAAACTTGCAACAGAGCCAAAAGATGGAGTACCACCACCAGCACCACCTTCTCCTGTCATCCCATAAACCTTACCTTTAGTACCGGTACCTACATTGCCTAAAAGCATCCAATCTTTAACCCCACCCGCTACTTCATAATTTACCGCCTGTGGGCTATTACCCGCCCGCATACCATTATAAAAACCCATAGCAGCAGGTACATAGGTAAAATAGTTCGCATCATGTGCATCCATAGTATGAAGACTAGGCCGACCAAAAGGTAAAGAATAATAAGGGCCATAAGCATGCTGATCTATCATGGCAACAAAACGACGAGAATAAGTAAAGTCCCGCACCGCTTGTGTTTCTTTTTCAGAAAATGCAGAAGGACCATAATATGTTTCTGAAGAGATGCTTGACGACCCGCAACTGCTCGTTGCACCTGCACAATTACCCCAATCAATCCCCCAGTTTCTATTCAAATCCACACCATAATTTGTCGTTTGTCCCGAAGTGAACGCTCTTCTGTTTTTTCTCCAACCCGGAGTTCTACCTGCATTTATTTCTCCTATGTTATATTCCCATCCATCCGGGTTCATACAGGGAATAATATATATCTGGCGATTATCTACTAATTCTTTTACACGAGAATCCGTTGCATAGTTCTCGCATAAATATTGCATAAAGAAAATCATACTGGCACCACCAATAGCCTCACGGGCATGTTGCAATCCTATAAACAATACTTCTGGTTCATTCAAGGCGTCGTCCCCCACGTTGTCAGAGATTTTTATGGCCCATATTTCTCTACCGCCAGCCGTACGTTGACCGACAGTGGGTGTAAGGTTTATCTTCTGTGCCAATGTTGGATAAGTCGCAACAAGAGCATCTATCGCACTAATCATTTCTGCGTAAGTATAGTAACCCCGGTTGCCCGTTTTTACCTGAAAAGAAGAAGGTGTAGGAATAATCTGATCTACCGTCGATCCATTTTGTTCAAAAGCTAATCTTGCAGCCGTATTTTCTTTTGGTAGCAACCCTTTTTTTCGTTTCTCTTCGTATTGTTTATTTAAAATGTCTAATTCTTTATACGGATCTTCTGACAATATCTCGAACTTATATTTATGAAGCTTTAATTTCTTTATAGCAGACTGATTAATCTCCGAAACAATCGATCCGTCTGTCCCGGGCATAAAATGATCTATTTCCAACAAGCCCATTAGCTCGCCAAACTTTCTGGGATCTTCTGGAGGAAATACTTTTACCTGACTAACTCTTTCTTGTGCAATGGAACATACGGACAAAAAAATGCCGATAGATAATACTATTAACTTACAACATTGGTTCTTCATATACTTACGATAGGATTTGGAAAACACTTTCTTTAAACTTATTTCCGGATAATTAACTTGCTATTCATGACATCATTTCCAATAACTAAACTCACCAGATAAGTACCGCCTGCCCAGCTTGATTGTAGTGGTATATCAACTAGGTTATCACCAGCAACTACCTTTACTTTTTTATAATACACTTGCGCTCCCTGATAGTTAGCTATTCTTATATGAGCTATTTCACCTAAGGCTTCCGCTTTGAATAACAGGGTAGCCTTATCTGTAGCAGGATTAGGCGAAATAATAGTTTCGGCAATGATTTTTCTTAACTGTACACTTTGAATACTACTGTACTTAAGAGATGAATTATTATCCACCAGCTTTAATCGATAATAAGATGTTCCCTTATGCGGTGTAGGATCTATCCACTCATAAGAACTATTATTTGTTCGAAGCGCAGTCACATGCCCAATTTTCTCCCAATCTGTTCCATTCTGGCTTCTTTCTATCTCATATCCATTAAAGCTTGGCTCCTCTGCTGCTTTCCAGTTAAGCTGAACTTTAGTATTATTAACAGCCTTTGCAACAAAAGAAGTAAGATTGGCTGGCAATACTAAATTGTTTACCAAAACCGAATAATCTTCTACCTCTCCACCATCAAAATAACCAGTTGGATGAGAAGTTGTCATACCTGCAGCTGTAGGTGCGATTCTTAAACGCAAATAGGTGGTGGAATTATCGGGCAAGTTTTCAGCCGTAATACCTGTCCACTCCAGCCACAAGTCCTGAGAGGAGGCAGACGGAGGGACTGTTATTGCCCTGCCTTCGTTAGCCGTAAATATGCCATCATTATTAAAATCTAACCAACCAATAAGCGTAGCGTTTGCACCCGTATTGTTGTATACCTGTACTCTACACTGGTAGCTGGACGAGCTGCTTACAAATATTGGCACACCGTGCGCATCTAATCCATCATCTGTATCTTCCACTACTGTGGTTCCTTTTTTCAACCATTCTATATCCAATCCGTTACCAAGATATAAGTTATTATTTCTCTCGTGCACAGCAAGTCCCCATATCGGATCGGCTCCTTCATAAGAGGCAGGTGCATCACCAAAATCACAAAAAGGTCTAAATGCTTCGGCAGCATCACCCCAACTTCCTGTTGGTGTTGATCCACTAAAAGTAATGATCTGGTGATTACTGATATTATCAGTTCCGTTAAATAGAGATATTTCTCCCTGTGTTGAACCCGTTAGTTGAAGGGGACCTACATTGTAAATGTTTCCTTGCCAATCCACCGCTGTTTGTCTGGGGGCAAATAGCAGGGGTGATGTAGCGGGAATATATGCGTTAACACTACCTGTTAGCAGGTTTTGAACAAAGAAGTTTGCATTTTGAGCTGTTGGGCTATTCGCTACTCCCCCATCAAAATCATATAAGATCCCATTACTGATTCCAAAATCAGCCCAATCATGTGTTCTTGACGAGCCGTCATAGACTGGCTGCGCATAGACTTGGCTAAATCCATTAGGATAATTATTGGCATCAAACTCAATACGCCATATGGTGGATTCTAAATTCGCATTTTGATTGGCTTCAATACCCCAATAAAGGTTACCGTTATAAAAAGCTGCTGCTCCCGATTCCACACCTTGTGCGAAAATAGGAATACCTAGATCTCTTCCATCATTCATCACTACGCCAAATGTATCCATATTATAATCATACCTCCTAAGAGCTCTTTCATTAGGATTTACAGCACCTCCTGAACCACTAAGGCTACGTGTGTAATATAAATACCGATTATAAGGATCATACGCTACAGAATTATAATTGTTACTACCCGGATCTGTAAATAGATGTTTTGCCCTACCCGTTGCTACATCCACATAATAGAACACATTATTTCTAACGGTAATTATGTAAGAGGGCATTCCGGTAAACGGGCGACTTACATGATGATAATTGTTAGGAAAAGCACCGGGCGAGCAGGCACTGATATCTGATAACCAGAAAACACCAGTCTCAGTACCTCCACTAGCAGAACAACTACCACCATTACAGGTTCCTGTATTACTAATAGTTATAGTTACAGAAGTAACCGGACTCGCAATATCAATATTTACAGTAGCCTCATTGCTAGCATTATTACGAGAATTATCACTTGCACCTACTCTTGCAGAGGTAGAATTATTATTGCTTACAGTAAGAATACTGCTACCACCGCCTACAGTTGAAAGGCTCACATTAACAGGGGTTGCACCATTAAAGGCATTAATGTCTGCTCGTTGGTTTCTGTCTATATCATAAAGCGAAAATTGCACATTAGTTACAGGCTGTGCAAAAGTTAGCGTAATAGTTCCATCACCCGTAAACTGAACATCTGCACCACTGCCATAAGAGCCGGTCTCACCGGTATGTGTGGTGTTTTCACCGCCAATGCTATTATTATCAGTGTAGGTATGCTGAATGATTAATGTATTTGCGCCAAAAGCAAATCGCTGATTTTGAGATTGAGCCAATGAAACATAACCTCTAATAGTACTGTTATTTCTGGCAAAAAAATCGCGGTAGTCCCAATCTAGGACAGTGTTGGTGCATTGAGCTGAGGAATAAAGGGAGAAAAAAGTAAAAAAGACAACCGGTAGCAGGTAGAATTTTTTCATAAATATTGGATAATTCGGTTTTTGATGCTTTTCAACATACTTATCAATTACTTTGAATTGATAGAGCAATTGGTTTTCACAAAAATTACCCCTAATATTTACTTGTGCAATTGAATGCTACACTTTTAAAAAGAAAATAAGTATTAACACCTATCTAAAATGTCTAATAGTATTTATTTACTAAGTAATTATACCTTATATAGATACAAGTTATCATATATTAAAAAACCCTCTATATAAAACGGCCTTTTCGAAGTTCAAAAAACCTGTTCGCTACTTTATCACTTCTAATTCTTTTCCTATTTTACTAAAAGCAGTAATAGCTTTGTCCAAATGGGCCTGCTCATGCGCAGCGCTCAATTGCACTCTTATCCTTGCCTGCCCCTTAGCCACTACTGGGAAAAAGAACCCAATAACATATATCCCTTCCTCCAGCAGCCAAGCAGCAAATTTTTGCGCCAGCACAGCATCGTATAACATAATAGGTACAATAGGATGGTCGCCGGGCTTGATGTCAAAACCTGCTGCAGTCATTTTTTCCCTGAAGTAGCGTGTGTTATATTCCAGTTTATCCCGTAAGACCGTTGTTTCAGAAAGCATATCCAGCACGGCTATAGATGCCCCTACAATAGAAGGTGCTACCGTATTACTAAATAAGTAAGGCCTTGACTTCTGACGCAGCATTTCGATTACTTCCTTTCTGCCAGATGTAAAGCCCCCGGAAGCTCCCCCTAATGCTTTTCCCAATGTTCCGGTTATAATGTCTATTTTACCCATTACGCCTCTGTACTCATGCGTGCCTCTACCTGTTTTGCCTAAAAAACCGGAGGAATGACATTCATCGATCATGACGACCGCATCGTACTGTTCTGCCAGGGCTACTATTTTATCTAACTGGGCTATGGTACCATCCATACTAAAAGAACCATCCGTAACAATAATACGGCTACGGCAACCCGCCGCTTCTTTCAGTTTCTCTTCCAAGTCGGCCATACTATTGTGCTCATAGCGGAAGCGCTGTGCTTTGCAAAGGCGTACGCCATCTATAATAGAAGCATGATTTAACGCATCAGAAATTATGGCATCCTGCTCACCAAACAGTGGTTCAAAAACACCCCCATTGGCATCAAAAGCTGCAGCATATAATATGGTATCTTCTGTGCCCAGAAACTCTGCGATTTTTTGCTCTAATTCCTTATGAATATCCTGTGTACCACAAATAAACCGCACACTACTCATGCCGTATCCGTGCGAGTCAATAGCCTTATGAGCCGCTTCTATTACAGCGGGATGACTGGATAAGCCCAGGTAATTATTGGCACAAAAGTTTAGCACCTTTTTCCCATTTACTTCTATTTCGGCTCCCTGCGGACTCGCAATTATTCGCTCTTTCTTATAAAGTCCTGCCGTTTCAATTTCTGCCAGCTCACTCGCTATACGCGATACAAAAGATTGATTCATCTGCTGATTTTTCTATTATTTAATATCCCATAGCCACCCTACACAATGTAAGTAAAAGCTGATGGTTCATTTTACTGTCCCTTTCTTTGCAAATATATTAAGTTGCTCTCTTCGCCCTTACTATTCCATTTGCCATTCACCGGCTTTTTCCGGCAATTGGTTCGCCTTTTCGGGTACTTTACGCGTTTCCTATTTTATCGTTTTACTATCCATTTTATTTTTGTGTAACAAAACCTCTGTATAGTGCGTCAAACAGGGCGAAACTACTCCAACTTGAAGAAAAATAATATCATATTGCTTATTGGCCTGCTGGTCTCTCTTTTTTTTATCGTCAGAGTTGTTTCCTCCCCCTTACTGAAAAAAGAAGTAGACTGTACTCAAAAAGAGTCGTTGGATGAAAAAAGCGATCATCAACAACGTATGAGCTGGGAGATAATGCCGCACCAGTTTTTCTCTTCTTTTTAATTTTATTTGTAACCTTCTGGCCTCCTATTACGTATAACCTTAAATTCGACCGGGTACTCGTAATTTTGCCCCGGCGGAACTCCGGCTGTTTATATGACTGAAAGAGAATATAATGAATGTGTTAGCACGTATGCGGATAACGTATATCGCTTCATACTGAAGAATTTACG
>CAZPPM010000067.1:0-16989 GCA_964588445.1 uncultured Citrobacter sp. | reverse complement strand
CCGGCATTTTCTCTTTTAGCAGCTTCTTTCAGATCAAATACTTCAGAGTGATAAACCAACTTTGAAACATCAATCTCTTTTTTACCAAAGATTCTGTCTTCCGGAGAAAGAATAAGGTCTGTATTGCCCAACGCTTCCACGTTTTTAGGATCGTCCCACTTCATTTGCTTCATAGCTGTCCAATCTACATACTCATTTCCGTCAGCACCGGCTTTTACTTTACCGAGCTTACGAGCGGCAACAGAATCGCGTACCCAATATACAAACTGGCGATACTCGCTGTTTGTAATTTCGGTAGCATCCATCCAGAAGCCACTGATAGAAACTGCACGATTGCGGGAACTAAACGCATAGGCTGGATCCTCATCACTGGGACCCATGTGAAATGTTCCTTGCGGTATGTACACCATTCCCGGAGGTTTGGGAAGGGTATAACGTGACCCGGCAGATACACCGTGTACCTGACCGTCGTTTGGCAGGGAACCGCCTTTTTCTTTTTTACCTAAAATTCCACAGCTGGACAGCATAAGCATGCAGGCTGCAGAGACGAACAAATAGTTCGGGTTTTTCATTTTCATATTCATAAAGGGTATAGGTCGAAATTTATTTATGGGTTTACTCTTGGTCACAAGGTTACAATTTATTTTAGTTCGGCAAAAGCGGTTTTTACTACGTAAATATTCTAACGCTTACGGAGGTCATTTTATTGTATTAACAAGAAATTAAATAGTAAGTCTTAACTACTGTTTATCAACGATATAAGGTCTTCTGATGTACTAACTGGTTGTAAACAAGCATAGTTTCTACACAAATAAAAAAAACTTTTTTTCTCAAAATTTTTTCCAGCAAGTAGCGGATAGCTATCGGAAGGGCGGGAAGCCGCCATTAAAACCCTTTGTGGAAGATAGTTTCTTAGTAGTTTTTCATGCCCCGTTTCATAATTATCTCCTGTTATTACTATTTCGGCTGTTCCAGTAGTCATCTCCAGTAGCAAGCCCGCCCAGTAACCAAAGGAGGAAGGGTAGCGCACAATAGCCTGCCCCAAGGAAAGTAACATACTTTGGCTTCGTTGTCGCCAGTCAGAGTTTTCCATTATTATAGATAAGCGGTAAAGATTATCAGCCATCACAGCATTTCCCGAAGGTTGCGCTCCATCGTATACTTCCTTTTTGCGCACAATAATATCCGCTTGTCCTTTAGTTGTATAAAAAAAGAACTGATTTTCTTCGTCGCTGAAATTGTCTATTACGTATTGAGCCAACTGGCTGGCTTTGTCAAGCCACTTTGTTTCAGCTGTTATTTCCTGCAGGAGGAGCAATGCCTGTATTAAGTAAGCATAATCATCTAAAAAGGCGGGATAACGAGCTTTACCATTTTTCCAGGTATGGTGAAAAGAAGAACTCTCGTTCTCTATGGAAAAATGTGTTACTAAAAAATTCATGTTGTCTATCGCCAGTCGCCGGTAGCTTTCAATACCTGTAGCAGCATAGGCTTTACTCAATGCTGCATTCATGAGTGCATTCCAACCTAGAATAATTTTATCGTCCAATAATGGCCTAGTCCGCGTTTCTCTTTGTGCCAATAATTTTTTCTTTCCGTTTTCTATTGTTTGAAGTAATTCTGTTACAGGTATTGCCTGCTCTGCCGCTACTTCCTCTACCGGTTTTAATCTTCTCAGAATATTTTTACTCTCCCAATTGCCTCCCGGAGTAATATCATAATAAGCTGCGAAAACACCCGCCTCTTTTCCTAATACCTGCTCTACTTCCTCATGCGACCAAACGTAAAACCTACCCTCTTCACCTTCGCTATCGGCATCAATGGCTGCATAAAATCCATTTGCAGGATGCAGTAGCTCCCTTTGTACAAATGTTATGGTTTCGATAATGCCTTGCTTATATTTATCTAAACCCGTGAGCTGATAAGCTTCGCTCATCACCATAACAAGTAAAGCATTGTCGTAAAGCATTTTTTCAAAATGAGGTGCGAGCCACTCTTTATCCGTAGCATAGCGGGCAAACCCTCCTCCCAGTTGATCATAGATACCACCTTCCAGCATTTTATCTAAGCTCAGCAATGCCTGACCTTTTAGTTGATCCGTAGTAGCAAAGGGGTCTTTTTTCCAGATAGTTGTATTGCTATAGTAGCAACGTAGCAAAAACTGTATGCTGTAAGTTTGAGGAAATTTGGGTGCAGCACCAAATCCTCCCCATGTTACATCAGCCGTTTTCATCAATGCTGCCACGGCTTCCTGTATTTTTTCTTTGGTAAATAATGTATCCGCTTTCACATCCTTGAGAAGACCAAAAGCATTGGATTGCAATAAATGGCTGGTCAGATTTTCTGCCTGCGCCTGTATTTCATGTTGCTTTTCCCGGTAAGCTTCTGCCACCCCTGCCAATACCTCCAACCAAGAGGCCCTGTTATACGCTCTTGCCGGAGGAAAATAAGTACCCCCATAAAAGGGCCTTGCTTCAGGAGTAAGAAACACATTCAATGGCCAGCCGCCACTCCCCGTCATCGCCTGCACGGCATCCATATAAATATGATCTAAATCCGGTCGCTCCTCTCTGTCAATTTTTATATTAATAAAGTGCTCATTCATATAAGCAGCCACGGTTTCGTTTTCAAAACTCTCCCGCTCCATTACATGGCACCAGTGACAGGCGGCATATCCAATACTTACAAGTATGGGCTTATTCTCCTCTCTCGATCTCTCCAGCGCCTCTGTGCCCCAAGGATACCACTGTACAGGATTGTAAGCATGCTGTAACAGATAGGGACTGCTTTCGTTAATCAGTTTATTGGGTTGCTTTTGCATTTTATTTATTATAAGAACAATACAAAGCTATCTTTTTTATGGGTGTGTATAGATATTTACGCCATTGCTGTAGCTTCGCACACGCCATGCATTTTATAAAGAAAATTTTATACCGGCTGCTCGGACTACAACGCTATTTATCGGTTATTCAAAAAACCTATTTATTCAGCTATCGTTCCAGCTTATTAAAAAATAACAACTCTTACCAATGGCACTACTTTGTAAAAAAGCTGATAAAGCCGGATGATACAGTGATTGACATTGGCGCTAACCTTGGCTACTTTGCTGCCGCTTTTATACCCTTATTAAATGAAAAAGGCAGGCTCTACTGTGTGGAACCGGTAGCCCCTTATCGCCAGCAACTGGAAAAAATTACACGAAAAAAAAAGAATGTCACCGTATTCCCTTTTGCCTTGGGAAATGAAAATAAAGACAGTATTACATTAGGCATGCCTGCCGCATTACACCACCTGGGTTATCTGCGACACGGCACTGTTACTATTCATCATGAAGGCAAGAACAAAGATGCTTATAGCTTTGAAAGCTCGTTGCGAAAAGCGGATGAAGTATTTGCAACGATACCAGTGATTAACTATATAAAGTGCGATATTGAAGGATATGAAACAGTGGTATTTCCAGTATTGCGTGAACTGCTTGTAAAGCATCGCCCCTTAGTGCAAGTAGAAACATGGGGTGAGCAGTTGCCTGTTATGCTCGCTTTTTTTGCCGATATTAATTTTGATGCTTACCAGCTACAACGAGGAAAGCTGATCCCTTGTCAGCAATTGCCTAAAGAAAAACTAGGCAGTTCTGATATCCTCTTTATAAGTAAGGATAAAACGGATACAATAGCCGAGTGGATTGCCGGCTAATCTTTTTTTACTTTTTTTCCGACAGGAATACATCTAATGCAGCGACCATGCTGGGTGTTTTGGGCTGCGGTGCTTTTATTTTTGTTTCCAACCCCGCTTCCTCTGCAGCTTTAATTGTATTACTTCCAAAAGTGCCGATGATAGTACCGTTTTGTTTAAATTTAGGTAGGTTATCAAACAAGCTCTTGATGCCGCTAGGGGTAAAGAAGCAAATAACATCATAGTCATTTTTTGACAAAATCTCCTTTACATCACTGCTCACACTACGATACATATATCCGAGTGTATGCTCACAACCATTTGCCTTCAGCCAATTCACAATATCATTATCCTGCTGGTTTTCCGAACATACATAAAGAAAACTCTCGTTATTCTTATGTTTATTAACGACGTCTAGAAAACTTTTCGTCGATCCATCTGCACCATAAAATACTTTTCTCTTTCTGTACAGGATAAACTTTTGCAAGTATAAAGCTACAGCCTCCGTAATACAGAAGTATTTTGTATCCTGCGATACACTGACCTTCATCTCTTCGCAGATACGAAAAAAATGATCAATGGCATTTCTGCTAGTAAAGATAACAGCCGAATAATGAGCAATATCAATTTTTAACCTGCGAAATTCTTTTGCAGGTATAGCCTCCAATTGAATAAAAGGATAAAAGTCCAGCGACACATTATATTTACGGACAAGCTCGAAATAGGGCGATTTGTCACTTTCCGGTTTAGGCTGGGTAATAAGTATCTTACTAACTGCTTTGGCCTTTGAGGCCGTCTCACCGTTTTTTACCATGAGCAAATAGCTAAAATTGGGTGCAAATTTAAGTATTTCTATTGATAATATTCGAGTAAAAGCTTGTAAATCAGCAATAGTGGCAATACCTCAAACGATAGTAAGTATAAAACAAAGTGAAAAAGGTTGAGTTTGACCTCGTTACGAACAATCCCAGCTGCCAAAATAAGTCGATATACCAATAAGACAGCAATACCGCACCAGGATAAAACAATTGCAACGGAGTAAACAGGATCGTCCGTAAAAGCCAGAAAAGCCAGAAACGGCAGTAAAAATAGACCCAACGCCTTGTTGATACTGAAAACTATAAATATATAAGAATCGGTAGCAGCGTTTATGTGAAATAACATGCCAAATAACTTAAGTGTAATGTACTTGACTGTATAAATCAGCACCAGCGCTACACAAGTATAAAGGTAGAGCCACCAAAAAGGAATTTCTCCATACTTTTCAAAGTATTGCAGCAAAAAGACAATATAAAGTCCCGCACTGAGTACATAGAAGAGATTTAATAAAAGCGAAGGGAAAAACGATTGTACCAGTTGATCCTTGATTTGCCTTTGCTTCATTGTGGTGCGAAAGAAAACCCGGAAAAAATCAGCAAAGTATTTTCCAAAAACGGTTTTCAAAAAGGCGAAAAATAAAAACAGTCCTACTATAGCATAAAACAGCTCTTCTTTCCCTTTAAATACCTTCTCATTACTAATGACCAATACAGGCTTGTCCGAAAAATTAAAATAAGGATGCTGTTGAAGTATCTGCCAGTGCAGCGACTTTGTTGCGTCTATTTCCCATTCTACCACTTTCCCTATCGGTTTAATTGATCTTTCAAACGAGCCAGTATAGGTAGCCGTATGGGTAGTAATGGAAACTATACCCTGCTGCGCTAAGCTATCTGCCTCGAGAGAAACTGTATCAATCTTTGCTTTATCAATAGTATCTACAACCTGAGCGACTGACTCAAAACTAAAGAGCAGTAGAAAAAAACTGAATATAAACAGCAGGTATGGTCGATTATAGATCAATGAAAGAATATATAGTATATTATTGCCTGCAAAAGTAATAAGCCAGCGGGTTGTCTTCTACTCTATGCAAAAAAAATTTATGCTTGTGCTATCATTAAAAAAAGTTGACAAACCCAAAATGAATTTTTGACTGCCGCAGATTAAACTCCACATCGCTTCTTTTTCCTATGGCCCAGGCTATATTAAAAATACCCACTTTGGTTTCAAAAGACAGACCCACACCGCTACCCCAATAGGTATAATCTGCATTTACATTCTGGCTTTTTGTGGCACCCCATCCCCCATCTAGAAAACCAAAAAAGTAAGAATTTTGTCCTACGAGATAGCGATATTCTATTGTTCCAATGGCGAATCGAGAAAGATACTGACTTTCTTCATCAAACCCACGCAACAGCTTATACCCGCCTATTTGAAAAAGTTCGTTACGGAAAATATTTTCACTTTGGAGCCAGCCTCCATTCATTGCTGTCTTCAACGTACTTCTTCCCTCCCCACCTATCGGAAAATATTTTGCCGCCGTTAATCGCAATTTAAACTGGTAAGTTTTCAACTTTAGCGTATCATACAGGCTGCTAAAATCAAAACCCGGATTGCCCGGATCTTTTAACTCCAGTACTTCATTATTTTTCTTAATCTTTTTTATACCGGCCGATGTAATAATGCGCAGCTCATTGCCTCGTACAGGATTGAAACGATAATTGGTATTGTTATATTCATAATCTATACCCACATTGGTAGTGCCTACATCTGCTTCATCGCTAAGTCGTTTATTTTGTAGGATGTAATTTTTATTCACCCCGTTCACAATCGTTTGAAAGCGCTCTAAAAAAAGCTTGCCTGACTGGTTCATATTAAGAATATACTGCGCGCCTATTTGAAAGTTCACATTTAGAAAAGTGCTGTCTTTTTTAAACATATTAAAAGAAAAATCCAACCCTACCGGTGAGTTGAATAAATAAGGGTGCTGGTATAAGAGATTTAGGCGTGGCGATTTGAGTTGGAGCTGCTGCCAATTAAGGCCTATTGTTTCGCCTGCTCCTAATGCATTTTTTAAATTCAGGTTGGCTTCACCTGTTACAACAAGACTTTTAGAAGAAGATTGATCGCTATTGGGTAAAAAGCCAACTAATACATTTACCTGACTACTTTTCTTGGGTTTCAAATACAAATCCAATATAGACCCAGAGTTTAGCCAAATTAACCTAGGCGGTGATTCTTCTTCCACATAGACAAGTTCCCGCAATCGCTTACTTACATTCAACAGTTTCGTTTTACTATACGTGCTTCCTGCCCGGATATCTAAAAATCTTTCTAAAAATGTAGGGTCAATTTTTGCATTACCCGTTACCCGTATACTATCAATTGTATAAAGAGGGCCCTTATCAATTTTAAGCGCTGCATTAACTTTTCCCTCTTTCAATTGAAGGCTGTCGATGTATACTTTGGCAAAAGGGTATCCATTGTCTTCCAGATAAATCAGCATTTTATCCTGCCAGTTTTTTATCTCACCATCCATTGGTTTATCTGTCAAGAATTTATCCTGCCAGCCTATGGCTTGTAGCAGGTAGGGATCAATATCTTTTGTACTTAATGTGCCCCATTGATAACGTTCTCCTAAAAAGAGAGAGATGCGGGCCGAAGTAGAGTCCAACATAATCGTGTCTAAAGAAGCTGTTACAAAACCCAGCATGTGCAGGTTGGCAGGTAGCTTATTCACGAATGAAAGGCATTCATCTCTGTTAGAAAAAGAGGCAGGTATTGGATAAATACCGGAAAGAGCACCAGCCTCTTTATCTACCACATTTACTGTAATAGGATATGAAGACTGCGCGGCCATAGGTACTACAGCCAAGAAAAACACGGTAAGGAGAAAAAGCAGTCTTAATTTTGTCATTCCAACAGATATGGTATTGCGGTATTTGGAATAAGCAGCATTTACCCGGCACTGGATTATTTAACTTCTAAACACTGGCTATTGGCGGGCATTTACATTCATATTCCTTTTTGCAAACAGGCCTGCAACTATTGCAACTTCCACTTTTCCACCTCTTTGCGTTATAAGAACGAATTAGTACAAGCTTTATTGAAAGAGATAGAATTATTCCTGCCCACCGGCGAAAGCGAGATAATAGAAACCATCTATTTTGGTGGTGGCACCCCCAGCTTATTAGCCATAGAAGATATCCATTCCATCCTGGATGTTATTAAAAATAGGTTTGCAATTGATGGTAATGTAGAAATTACACTGGAAGCTAATCCGGATGATATCACGGAACAACTATTAAGTGATTGGAAAAAGGCAGGCATCAACCGGCTTAGTATAGGGGTACAAAGTTTTTTTGAAGAAGACCTTCGTTGGATGAATCGTGCCCATAATGCCACACAGGCATTGCAAAATATACAATTGGCCCGTCAACATTTTACCAATATTACTGTCGACCTTATTTATGGCACACCGGGACTTACCAACGATAAATGGCTACAAAATGTAAACACAGCTCTTTCTTTGGATATTCCACATTTTTCGTGCTATGCATTAACGGTGGAACCCAAAACACCTTTGCATAAGCAAATACAACAACGACAGCAACAAGATGTAAGCCCTTCTATACAATCAGCTCAATTTCTCTTGCTCATGGATTGGATGCAGGCCGCTGGATATGAGCATTATGAAATTTCCAATTTTGCCCGCCCCGGCTTCCGTAGCCGGCATAACTCTTCCTACTGGCAGGGAAAGAACTATTATGGCTTTGGCCCCTCTGCTCACTCTTACAATGGCCAGGAACGCTGGTGGAACGTTGCTAATAACAATACCTATATACAATCTATACTGGCAGGCATCCTACCAACAGAAAAAGAAATATTGACCCCTGTACAAAAGATTAATGAGTCTATCATGATTGGCCTTCGCACAAAAGAAGGCATTGACCTTAGCCTTTTTGAAGATGTTATCACAAAACAGGTAAGAAAAAGTGCGGGTAAATACATTCAGGCAGGAACCGTTATTGAAATAGAAAATTTTTTACAACTTACCAATAAAGGAAAATTACTGGCAGATGGTATCGCTGCCGACCTTTTTATAGACTAGCGATGGCGCTGTTTAATCATTTTGTACACCTCACCTGCTATCACACAACCCAGCATGATTAAAATTGCTGCGGGACCAAAACCATGATAAGAGAGTGGCATAAAGGAGCTTTCCTACTCAGACCAGTATCTCTTCTATGCGTTTAAGGGCGTCACCCGGTTTAACATTCTCCCAGAGAATGGCATACACCGCTTCAGCAAGCGGTATAGGCGCCTCTAGTGAAGCATTGATATAGTGAATACATTTTGCAGCATTATAACCTTCTGCCACCATATTCATTTCTAATATAGCTTCTTTTACTGCATAGCCTTTACCTATCATACTACCAAACCGGCGGTTGCGGCTATGTGGCGAGTAACAGGTAACTAATAAATCACCCAAATAAACGGAAGCCGCATAATTGGGGGAATGACGGTGTGCCAATGGATCTTCAGTTTCGTGCTCGCCCACTACGATATGCTGAGCACCAAACCGCTTTAGAAAAAGTGCCATTTCATCCGCCGCATTGGCAATATATACACTCAAGAAATTATCACCATACTCCAGGCCATGTACTATACCCGCGCCAACAGCATAAATATTCTTAAGCACTGCCGCATATTGCACCCCCAAAATATCCGGGTTAACAATCGTATTGATATACGAGCAGGTAAAATAATCGGCAATAGATGTGGTAGCCGTACTATCAATGCCTGAAAAAGTAAGGTAGGATAATTTTTCTGCTGCCACTTCCTCTGCATGGCACGGTCCTAAAATGGCGAAATAGTTCTCCAGCGCAAAGCCAAATTCCTTTTCCAGGTAATAATTCAGCAAAATATTATGTCCAGGCAAAATACCTTTCACGGCTGACACTATCTTTTTGCCTTCCCAATGCTCAGGCTTCAATCCCTGCAATATCTCTTCCACATAAGCAGAAGGTGTTGCAATGATCACTACCTCTGATTGTTCTATAACTGATACAATATCTGAGGAAAGAGTAAGGAGATTTGTATTAAAACTCACAGAAGATAAGTAGGAAGGATTATTCCCGCGATCACGTATTTGCCTGATAGTATCCTCATTTCTTATCCACCAGTAAATGTTCTTTCCATTATTTGTAAGAATCTTAGCCAGAGCTGTTGCCCAGCTGCCACTTCCTATTATACCCAATTGCATAGACAGTAATTAACTGGTTAGCCTATAATAAAGCTGCGTCTTTCTATTTCTTTTCAAAAAGCTTTTCTTTCGGCACAACTTTTACTTTCATCCCCTCCTTCAACGTTTTGCTGATGGCAGTGTAAGGCCCCGTTATAACTTCTTCGTTACCGGTAAGGCCGCCTATCACTTCAATATAGTTGATATCCTGAATACCTGTTTGCACTACGAGCTTTTTTACCATTCCATCCGGCTGCACAACAAATACAATTTCTTCCAGCTCATTCCTTACCGATGAGGAGGCGCTTTGCTCATTTCCGGTTTCAGCCGCTAATTGATCATTTTCTTTTTTCTTATCGGCCACACTTTGATCCGATCCTTTTACCCTTGCGCTTACAGCTGTAATGGGTACAGCCCAAACATTGTCTTTCGTTTTTGTTTTAATATCAGCGCTTGCATTCATACCCGGACGAAAAGGGAAACTCTTAGGCTTGGAAGGGTCCAACAAATCCTGGTAAGAGTCTTTGTCTATTCTTATGCGTACTTCATAGTTGGTAACTGTATTAGCCGCTGCAGCTGCCGCTGTTGCCTTTGTACTACTGGCTATTTGCGTTACAATGCCTGTAAATTTTCTATTATTATATGCATCTACTTCAATTTCTGCCAAATCACCAAGATTTACTTTCACGATATCATTTTCGCCTACTTCCACTCTTACCTCCATCACGTTCATATCCGCCACTGTCATCATTTCCGTACCTACATTAAAACTATTACCCGCTACCCGTTCTCCTCTTTTTATTTGTAAAGATGAAATCACACCGTCCATAGGTGCTACCAATGTTGTTCTTCCCAAGTCCTTATTAGCTCTGGTTAGTCCCGTTTGTGCAGCTTGTACATTCGCTTTTAAACTTTTTATATTTTGCTCTGCTGCTGTATAGTTGGCTTGCGCTGTACGAAAGGTGGTTTCAAATTGCTCAAATTCTGTTCTGGAAATAACTTTTTGATCAAACAATATTTTATTGCGATCATAATTCTGTCGGGCCTGATTCAAAGTAGCATCGAGTGATATCAACGCCGCTTCGCTATTGGCTACAGTTGCTATACGCTGATTAACCTGAGAGGAAGCCTCATCACGCTGCAAAGCATATATATCAGCAAATATTCTTGCCAGCACCTGACCTTTGCGTACGCTATCTCCTTCCTGTACATTCAACTCCGTTACCTCACCAGATATATCCGGGCTTATTTTCACTTCTACCTCGGGATATATTTGTCCGCTGGCCGTTACTGTTTCTACAATTTTTCTTTTTTCTACTTTTTCTACAGCTACTTTTTCGCCAGTATCACCTTTTCCATTTATTGCTTTCCAAATAATGAGCAATAGAATAATGGCTACAGCGATAAAAATAATTGTCTTTAAAGATTTACTCATAACCGAATACTGTTTGATCTTCTTTGAAATATAGTACTAAAGTATCTTCTTGTTTTTACAATTTAAGCCCTTGCCCTTTATAAAACTCCAACAATTTCATTTTAAAAACATAATCAAATTGTGCCAATACCATTTGGGTTTTGGCAGTTTGTAAGGCATTTTGTGAGTTTAGCAACTCATAATAAGACAACAAACCAAGGTCGTATCTTTTTACCGCATAATCATATGCTTTCTGTGAGCTTTCTACCCCTTTTTTATTGGCATTAAATTTTTGAATCGCAGCAGTAGCATCAATATAGGCTTTGTATATGTCTTGTTTTAGCTGCATATCACCCTGCTCTTTCGTTAGTTTCAGGCTTTCGATATTCAGCTTTGCTCTTTCCCAGTTTGTACGGGCATTCCTTGCATTGAAAATGGGGATGTTTAATGAAACGCCTATATTCTGTCCAAAGTTTTCTTTAAACTGTGTTCCAAATTTATCCGATTGAAAATACCCTAATAGGTTTCCATTCATCATGATGGGTTGCTGTACTTCATAATAAACACCACCACCAGCATCAGCTCGAAAACCCGTATTTTGATAACCTGTTACTACTTGATTAAAAATGGGCCTGCGCTGAAAATGCACGTAGTTTGTCGCAAGACTTCCAAAACCTGTAAGTGTAGGATACATCGAAGCCTTTGCAGCCGTTGCTGATTTTTGAGCCGCTTCTATTCTCAATTCATTCACCTTTTGTTGTGGCAAGTTCACATTAGCAGAAGCAAATACAGCTTCGGGCTGCAAGTCAGCCAGTGGCTCCAAAGGAATTAATTCTACGGGTGGTGTTTCAATATCAAATGCAACACCTGCGTCTAAATTAAGCAAGGCTTTCAGCTGTAACATAAACTGCTGAGACGATGTTTGGGCATTGATAAGATTGGTGCTATCCAAAGCTAACTGCGCTTCAATTTGCACCGCATTCAAATCGGGGAGATTACCTGCCTCTACCTGCTTTTGTGTGCTTTCCAGTTGTGCTTTTGTCTGTTCAATTTGGATCGCTGAAATTATCACCTGCTCTCTCGCCAAAAGCACCTGAAGATATCCGACAGCAACATTTAATGCAATATCGTTTTGTACTTTTTTGGTTTGTTCCCGGTCTGCTTCGTAAGTAATCTCATTCGCTTTTACCGTGTTTTTTCTGTTAAACCAATTGAAAATGGTCACCTGTGATTGTAACTGTGCTCCTATATTAAAAAAGCGGTTATTCTCCAGAATACCAGTGGTGGGATTTTCCCTCAAGCCAAAACTATTGGAGACATTGTTACCAAAACTAAAAGAAGGAAGCTGTGTAGCACGGCTTTGCTTTAATGCCAGAGAAGAAAATCTCGATTGCAAATCGGCTTCTCTTACAGAAATGTTATTAGCGAGTGCATGGTCTACACATTTTTGCAAACTCCATTTCTCCTGTGCAGTTGCCAAACAACAAAAAAAGATGCCTGCAAGCGTTAGAATAGCCCGGTTGTTCATGCAACAAAAATAATAGAAATCGGGAGTTCTTACCCTTTTATTTCATAAGCGGTTACTCCTATTTATAGAGGCTTACGTACCCGCTTACCGTAAAAAACAAAGTAAACAACTGCCAAAAAGATAAGAAGTAAAACGCCTATCAATGCAGCCATTGGCTTGTCAATAACAACTGCGGTAGCTATACCTACATAGGCCAGCATAAAAAACCCGGCCAAAAAGGGTGTGATTTTTTTCCAACTACCTGTTACTAATTCCTCGTTTTGTCTTCGCCGACGTAAAAAATACAGCGTTGCTGCAGAAGCTATCATTCCAAAGCTGTCCAGAAACATAGTAAAGCTCAATATGTCTTCTACCTTTTTACCAAAAAAAGTAATTGTAATAGTCATTATGGAAAATAAAGCTAGCCCCGCAACCAAAGCCTCTGTTTTAGCATAGCGCTTAGCAAAAATTTTGGGCAAAACACCGTCTTCACTCATGGCACACATCACCCGCGGGTTGCTCATGAGTACCACATTTACATAAGCAAGAACCGAAATAAACATAAACACATCAAAAACCTTTGCCCCTTTTGGGCCAAACCAGGCTTCACACAACAAGGCGCCAATTGCCGTTGCCCCTTTCATCTCATCAAAACCTATTACCTGCGTGTATGTATAATTGATAAGCATATACAACAATACCACCAGCACTATACCTGCAACAATACTGCGCGGCAATATTTTCGTGTTTTTGATTTCACTACCAAAATTGATTGTTTGCTGATACCCTCCATATGAAAAAAATGCAGGTATCATGGCTATTAAAAAAAGCTTGAGCCAATGATTGTCTTTATATTGGTACACCTCTATATTAGGATCGTAGCCATGTGGCTCTACGCTTACTCCTTTTAGTATGCTGGCAATAAGCAGAATCATTACCCCAATCTTTAGTATCATCAACACATTCTGTGTGCGGCTACTGGTTCTCAACCCCATCATATTCACCACAAAAAATAAGGATACAGAAATAATGGCGATGGTAACATTAAAAAAAGTATCGGAAGGCTTTCCGTATAACAAATCGCTTACATAATCTGCACCAATAAGCGATACTACCCCCAATGAAGCAGCATTACTAATAAGAATAAGTGCATTAATAGCAAAACCTACACCCGGATGATAACAAACAGCAAAAATTTTATAATAAGCCCCCATCACCGGCACCCGCAAACCTATCTCCGCATAAGTAAGCGCTCCGCAAAGCGCAACGATACCTCCAAACAGCCATACGCCAAAGAAGATGCCCTCTGTTCCCGAAAAAGCCGCCACCCTGCTGGGCGTTCCAAAAATCCCCATTCCAATCACAAGGCTGATAACGATAATTACAATATCAAACTGGCCCAGCTTATTTTTTGCATTCATAAAATTGAAGATAGGAAATAGCGATTATAAATCCTTACACCGGAAAAAGGTCGTTACATAAAGCTATCTCTTCGTTAAAGCAGTTAATTTTACCCTTCATTATTTATTGTTTTTTGATGAAACTTATTTTCAGTCTGTATATATCTCTCCTTATTACTATCCCTGTTACCGCACAGATGGAAAAAACAGACACTGCAATCCTTTCCGAAATAGTTATAAAAAGTTTTAACCTCAATAGAACAGCCTTTACAGCAACGGCAGCTATCCGATCTTTATCACCTGCTTCGATTGATTTTTACCATAAAAACTCATTAGTAAATGGGTTGAATACGATTGCAGGTGTACGTATGGAAGAACGTTCGCCCGGAAGCTATCGCATTAACATCCGCGGTAGCTCGTTGCGCTCTCCTTTTGGTGTACGAAATGTAAAAGTATATTGGAACGATATACCGGTGACGGATGCCGGTGGTAATACTTACTTTAACCAGTTTACGTTTAATAACTTTTCTTCTCTTGAATTATTCAAAGGTCCTCCGGGAAGTTTATACGGAGCCGGAACAGCCGGATTAATTTTATTGCAAAGTCTTGACAATTGGAAGCCAGAAGCGAGTGTAGAATACATCGGTGGTAGTTTTGCCACGCATTCTATTTTTAGCACTATTAATTTTGGCAGTAGCAGTAATCAGCATCAGGTAAGTTACAATCATCAACAAAGTGATGGCTACAGGGTACAAGCCGCTATGAAACGAGATAATATTTCCTGGTCATCCAAATTAAAACTGACAGACAAGCATCAACTTTCCGCTTCACTCTTGTACAACTCCTTGTATTATCAAACGCCGGGCGCATTAACATTGACAGAGTACACCAATAACCCCAAAGCCGCTCGTCCTGCTGCCGGTCTCTTTCCTTCTGCCGAAGAAGCGAGAGCCGCTATCTTTCAAAAAAACATCACAGTAGGCTTTACGAATACTTACCAGTTTACTTCAGCCCTTAAGAATAGTACAACTCTTTTTGGCATCTATAACCAAATAAAAAATGCAGCCGTTCGCAATTACGAAAGAAGAAGCGAACCGCAATGGGGTGGCCGCAGTGTATTTCAATGGAACTTTGGCAAAGGCACAACTACGGGGAACCTTACAAGTGGCGGAGAGTGGCAACAAGGATTTTATAACGTACGTGTAGCAGGAAACAAAAATGGCCATCCTGACACATTGCAAACGAATGATGATGTACAACAGCTTTCTTATAGCCTGTTTACGCAAGCCGATCTTAACATCAATGAAAAATGGTTTATTACAGCGGGGTTTAGCTTTTCCAAAAACAAAGTATCCTTTACCCGCCTCTCAGATATACCCGTACTTACACAGCAAAAGAACTATCAAAACGAATTGATGCCACGTATAGCTGTTTTAAGAAAGCTAAATAATCGCATCTCCCTACTCGCCTCCGTTGCCAAAGGTTTTTCGCCCCCCACTACCGGAGAATTATTACCCTCTACCGGTATTATCAATACTGCACTCGAAGCAGAAAAAGGATGGACAACTGAGGCCACTGCCCGTTACCCTTCTTTGCAAAACAAACTCTCTCTAGAAGCCACTGTTTTTTATTTTGCCTTAAACAATACACTGGCGCAGCGAAGAGATGCAAGCGGAGCCGACTATTTTGTCAATGCAGGTACTACCCGGCAACAGGGCATAGAACTGCAGGCGGATTACCTTCTTTCCTTCCGCAAAACAAACTTTATTTCTACTATCCTTTTTTCCGGATCTTATACCTATCATCATTTTCGCTATGGCAACTTTGAAAAAAATGGCGAGATACTTACCGGGAAAAAGCTTCCTTCCGTACCTGCCAATGCGATTTTGCTTACGGCTGCCACAAAATTTGCCAGAGGCTATTTTATAACATTCTCCTACAACAGTGTAGGCAAAATCTTTTTAAATGAAAACAATACAGCTCATGCAGAAAGTTATCAACTAGCAGGCATCAAGCTGGGCCGCAGGATGGCGATCAAGCAAATTAACTTTCATCTCTATGCCGGCGCAGATAATCTTTTTGATGAGCGCTATAGCCTTGGCAATGATATTAACGCAGCGGCCGGCAGGTATTATAATGCGGCCCCGGGTCGCAATTTCTATGCAGGAATCCTTTTACAACTTCCTACCGGCAGGTTGCAATAATAAAAAAAGAGCACCTTAGTAAGATACTCTTTCACTTATGAATTCAATTCGTTATTAATCCTGTACTACCAGTCTGAAGCCATTGCCGTGAATATTGACAATCTCGATCTTAGCATCTTCCTTCAGGTATTTACGCAGCTTGGCTATATACACATCCATACTACGGCCATTGAAATAGGTATCACTACCCCATATTTTTTTCAATGCCTGATCTCTTGGCAACAGATCATTTAAATGCTCTGCCAGCATTTTCAACAATTCATTCTCCTTCGGCGACAAGGTTTGTGTATTACCATTATACGTAAGTTGGCGCAGCTTGGGGTTAAAATGATAGCTGGCCAATTGAAACTCTTTATTCTCAGTTTCTTTATTAATTTCTTCGTTGCGTTTCAGGATGGCTTTTATTTTTAACAGCAATACTTCGCTATCAAAAGGCTTGGTGATATAATCATCGGCGCCCAGCTTATAGCCTTGTATAATATCCTCCTTCATCGTTTTGGCACTTAGGAAAAACAAAGGAATATCCGGATCTACATCGCGTATTTCTTCGGCCAGAGTAAAGCCGTCCATATTCGGCATCATCACATCCAGCAGGCAGAGCTCAAACTTTTCCCGTTGAAAAGCAGCCAAACCCAATCGGCCATCCCGCTCCAATGTTACATCATAATCATTTAGCTCAAGGTAATTCTTCAACACGCTTCCCAGATTGGGATCATCTTCACATAAAAGTA
>CAZPPM010000066.1:0-17164 GCA_964588445.1 uncultured Citrobacter sp. | reverse complement strand
GGCGCCACCGCATGGTGCCGACGGCTGCGCGGAAGGTCTGCTCGAGGTTCAGCAGACTCAAGACCAGGGCCACCAGCAGGAGTCCGTTCAGCAGTGCCGCTTCGGTGCTCAGCCGGAGATACCAGGCGGTGCCGGGAATCTGTGGCGGCAGCACTTCGAACAGCCACTCGCGGAACACCAGCACCAGCACTGGCGGCACCAGCGTGGCCGCGCCAAGCCATGCGGCCCACCGTCGAAGGCGTTCGGATGCGTCGACGCGCGCGTATGTGAGGGCGAAGGCCATCCACGCGCCCGGAACGATCGCCTTGACGACCATGGCGGGCGTGATCCACGTGGCCGCACTTCCAGCCGTGGTCGCGCCCAGAGCGAAACTCGTCAACACGCTGTCTGCCGCCAGGGCCACCATGCCGCAGACGAAGAACCAGGTTGCTGGCGTGGGCCGGCGGCGCACGACACTTGCCGCTGCCAGCGCCAGGCTGAACAGTCCAGCCAGGAGCGCCAGTGCGGCGGGCAGGTTTACCGTTGCCGGCGTCTCAACCACAGCAGGAGCAGGAACAGGGGAATCAGGGACAGCGCGAAGAAGATCGGGCCACCGCGCCGATGGATGTAGCTGTGGATCATTTCCGGCCCGATGTGCACGCACAGCAGTCCGATGGTCAGGATGCGGATGCTGTTGCGGACGATGGCCAGCGGAAACACGAACAACACCAGCACAAGCCTGTGCCACGGGCTCGTCAGAAACAGGTTCGAGGCGACGAGACTGACGATGAAGAGGACCCAGCTCGAGTTGATGCCGCTGCACTCGCGCGCGATCTCGAGCACGATGCCGGGAATGACGAAGATCGTGCCGTCGCGCGCGAGCGGCGTGCCGGTGACTTTGAACAACAGGGCGGAGACCTCCGCCGAGCCCGCGACGGACGCCATCTCCAGCGCGTGCACCATTGCGTCTGGCGGCGGCACCATGAAGATCAGGAACGCCATGGGGAACGCGGCGGACTTCATCCACTGCGCGCCCATGAACAGGAAGCCGCCGGCCAGCAGGAGGCTCACGTAGGCGAGCGTGGTCAGGGCAAGGTGGTCGTTCGTGCTCAGGCCAGCGGCCAGACTCCGATCGGCCGCGAAGGCTGCAACGGCCACCGCGCCAAGGACGACTGCGCCCACGAACGAGCTGCGATAGGAGGTGTGGAGCGAGCTCTTTCGAACGTACAGCAGGTAGCCCGACACGAAGGGCACGAGGGGGATGTAGGAGAGGAGGTCGCTGGAGGAAGCGTGGGCGACGAGGGCGAGGAGGATGAAGACGAAGGCCAGTGAGACGAGAGCGATCCACGCCAGCCAGAGCACGAGACGCCGCATCCGATGCGGCTCGATGGCTCGCGGCTGCGGCTGAAGGATGGCTGGTGGTGGGATGTGTGTCATGAACTCGTCGTTTGCCGAGTCACGGGGTCGCGTTGGTCCTGGCTCTTCGTCGCCGTCTCTACGGCGTCCAATCTCAAGAACGGGATCAGCTTAGGAAACCGCTGTCTCGTCGTCGTAGCCCTTCAGCCATGTGGATCGCTCGCGCCACAGCGTCAACCAGCGGTTCGTTCCAGCACGGTTCGAGAAGCGGGACAATGCAGCACGCAGTCCCGTACCTGCCGCCAGGAAGAACAGCCCAAGCCATTTGGCCGCACCACTCCAGTGGGTCCGAACGAGGCTCGCCTTGCCACGGTAGAGCAACAGACTCTTGTGTACTGGCGTTTCCGAGGACTGGCCAATCTCGTGGACAAGTTCAGCCGTCGGGCAGACGATGGGACGATAGCCTCGGGCTCGGGCCCGTATCGCCAAGTCCATGTCTTCGCCGTACATGAAGTAGCGTTCGTCGAAGCCACCGAGCTCATCCCAGACCACCTTCGGGACAAGCAGGAAACAACCGCTGATCGCCCCAACCTCCCGGATCGAGTCGCGTTGCCATCTGCCAAGCGACTCAGGATCGAACACGGGGCTCTTCGGAAACATCGTCGAGAGGCCCAACGCGAACATGGCCATGCTCCAGAGCGTCGGTTGGCCCCAGCACGACGATGGCTCAAGCGAACCGTCCGGGCGCAGGGTACGTCCACCGTACAGACCGTGTCCGGGATGGCGACGAGCAAAACCGACGATCTCGTCGATCGCAGCGCCTCGCAGCTCGGTGTCTGGATTGAGGAGCAGAACGAACTCCGCGTCCGCATGGCGGGCACCGTAATTCACGCCAGCGGCGAAACCGAGATTCCGGCCTGGCTCCAGCACCATCACGTCAGGAAATTTGGCCCTGATCAGTTCAGCGGCGTCGTCCTTCGAAGCGTTCTCCACGACGACGACCTGTTGGCGCACGTCACGCCGATTACTGAACACGCTCTCGAGACAGTCGCAGATGAATGCCCTCGAGTTGTATGAAACGATCACAATCGCTACATCAGCCGTCATTGTCATGGAACACTGAAAAATCGCCTGCGAAGACGGATGGAACCGGCACCAAGCCAATGGCCGGTAGCGAGTGCCGCGCCGGCCAGAGAGTACGTTCGCCGACGTCCGAAGAGTTTCGAGTACCGAACGGCGCGCTTCTACAGCCGTCGGGCGGCGAGGCGCCGCGCGCGAACGCGGCTGGCGCACAGGCGACGCTGGCCGCCGGCTTCACGTGCCGTAGAGCGCTCATTGGCCGAACAGCCTCGGCCCGGCGAGGCGGGCGCGCTGCTGCCTTCGGAGAAAGGTGACGAACTCCGGCGAAACCGGTCTCGGCTCAGCCTTGACGTAGCTCCAGACGAATCCGCTGAGCCAGAGAGCCGACCCGATGGCAACCGGCTGGTCCAGAACGCGACGCGCACACTTGAGCACTTCGAACCACGGCGCATAGCCCAGGGCATGGTCGGCTCGCCCCTGCCGGAAGCGATTTCGCAGAACGGACCCGGCGCTGGCGGTCCGGCGATGATGCTGTACGGGCAAATCGTCGAACGCAAGAACATGCCATCCGCGCATCTGGGCTTCGACAACGGCACACGTATCCTCGCCGCCGTACCGGAGCGGCGCGTACCCGCCGATCTCTTCGTAGCAGGTTCGACGGACGCACTGCACCGCATGAGGCACCATCGTCCTGAGGTTCTGTTTGCGAGGAATGAAGCCTGCGCCGTAGTCCTCGTGAATCCATCCTCCGACAATGCCGAGACGAGGAACGCTCCGCAGTCGATCGAGCAGTGTAGCGAAATACGCCGGACCAAACGTGACGTCGCCGTCCAGATTGGCGATGCAGTCGTACGTGACCCCGGCAAGTGCGGACTCGGCGACGTGCAGAGCCCTGACCTTCGAGCCGAAGTTTCGCTCAGTGTCTCCATCGACGCGAACGAGGACAATGAATGGGTATTGCTCAGCGTACGACGCGACGATCTCGTCGGTCCCGTCGCTCGAACCGTCGCTGGCGATGGCCCAGCTAACGGGCATGATCGTCTGCTCCAGAACGGACCGGATCGTTCTCTCGATGTGCGCGACTTCGTTTCGAACCGCGGTGATGAGTGCGTACGACTGCACGGTAACTACCGGGATCCGGCTCTCACTGGCGTCCCTTGCGGAACGACACGGCCGGCTGGCCCGCTCACTCCTCCGGTCATGTCTAGATGTCCAGCCTCATGGAAATCGTCGTGGCGGTTCGATGCTCGTGCAGCGAAGTCACATCGGCCTGCGATCTGCGAGGAGATCCCGGTAGATCGTCATCAGCCTGTCGAAGCGCCTGTCCCAGGAGGCCACTTCATCCACACGTCGCAGCGCCGCCGCTGACATCGAGGTGACCAACGGCCGATCGGAGGCCAGTCGCACGATGGCCTCCGCCAGGTCTCGGGCGTACTGATCTGGCGTTTCGGGGTTGACAGTGATGCCGCAGTCAGACGTGACCACGTAACCTGGACCGCCGGTGGTCGCCGTGATGATCGGCAGCGCGAATCCGAGCGCCTCGAACACCACGTTTCCGCTGGGTTCGCGGAAGCTTGGAAACAGGAGCACATCCGACTTCCTGTACCACTCGTTGACCTCCGTGCGCGGCAACCGGCCGTGGAACGTGACGAGATGGCTGACCCCGAGCCGCGCAGCCTCCGCCACGCAGGCCTCCACCGTGTCGCCGGTTCCAACTACGTCGAAGGAAATGTTCGCCTTCCGTGCGGCGAGGGCGACCGCCCGGATGGCGTCGATCACGCCCTTCGTCCGAATGACGCGGCCGACGAAGAGCAACCTGAGAGGCTGACCGTCTGCCGGCTGACGCTTCGGGGTTGTGACAAGGACATCGGGCCCGGTCTCAGCCATGACGTCGAAGCGCCGTAGAGCAGCTGGCCGAAGCACCTCGCCAACATATGGTGCCACTCCGATCACACAGGCGGCTCCCGAGAACGACGCCCTGAGCCAGGGGTCGTTCCGGATTCGCCAGCGGTCCACTCCGCGCAGCTTCCGGTACCACTGCCCGTCGCTGTATTCCGACTGGAATCCTTCTGGAGTCGGGAGGCTGCCGGCGTGTGGTCCCGTCAAGTAGGTCAACCCCAGCCCCGCCGCTGGTGAAGGGTAGCGCAACGCCAGGGGACTGACCTGGTGGATGAGGTCAAATGAGCGACCACTCCGAAGCTCCCGCCGAATCCATCGGCGCGCCTGCCAGTAGAAGCGCAGGTAGTACGGCTTGAGCTCGTAGCCGAAACGCGCCAGCTTGCCACGGAGCGGCTCTCGTTCCCAGTTCACGATCTCCGACGCCCCGACGCCAGAGCTGGACGCGCTCCATCCGCGTACGTGCGTCGTCAGGATAGTTGCCTGACATCGATCCGAGATGCCCTGCACCCATTTGAACGTGGACCAGCTTTCGCCTGGGACGGCCCGATCGAAATCGGGGGCAATCAGGAGCACCCTCATCGGTCTGCTACTGCACCCGCAGCCGCGTCGGCGCGTCTGGTGTCTGGCCCTGCTTGAGGCGGTCCCAGTACTGATAGCCGGGACGTTCGCGATCAAGGGCAGGCCTGCCCTGCAGATGATAGTCGCTCTCAGACCATCGTGGGCCCGGTGATGGATGACCCGCTTTTCGCGCGTCCTCGATGGTGACGGGCGAACCATCGGGACGCTCGCCCCACGTCACGCCCCAGTACACACAGTTTCTCGCCGCGTCTGTTGCCCGGTACGGGTTGCACCCGGTTGACTCCCGCGGGTCGATCCCCGCCAGCCTATCACCAGCGGCCCACCATCCTGCCCCGTCCATCACACGTTCAGCGAACTGACGAAGTGGCGGGTTGTTCGCCATGCGGTCGAACTCGGGCCAGATCTTCATTAGGAGCCCGATGCTGACGTAGACACCCGCCGAACAGCATTGCGCATAGAACGTCCCTGGGCGTTCACCAGGTCCGTCGATGTAGCCATACGGATCGCGACATGTTCTCGAGCTTGATCCGGTCCTCCCAAGCTTACCGTGGGCGTAGGTGGACCAGTAGAATCCGTGTCCAGATGGCAGGCCGCCGCCAACACAGTCGTCGCCCCAGAGCGGCGTGCCGCCCTTGCCCACCCGGATCTGACTGAATTCCGCGAACCCACCGCTATGTGCCCCGCGAATGTGTTCCGCGATATCCGGGTTATTTACCAGTGCACCGAAGAACACCATTGGATGCCAGTACCCTTGCCCTTGACCGGCTCCGCCTGAGTATTCAACTCCTTCCCTGTAGCCAGAGTAGACGTCCAATCCGTATTGTGCGATCGCATACGCGGCGCGAGCCTTCGTGTCACTCAAAGCATCGGAGCCGAGCAGACCAAAGAGATCGATCAGAGCCTGCTCTGCCCGGTCGGCGGCGTAACTGTGCAACCCCCTCGCCTTCGGGGCCCAGCGGCGACCGTGATCCGCGTTGCGTCCTCCGTAGAAGCTGGGAAAGGGAGCACCCCAACGGCGGACAATGCCCTGATAGTCACCAGGCGAGACCGCGGCGATTGCCGGTAGGCGCGAGAGGTCGACGTCATCCGTCGTGACCCACACCTTCGTTGATCCAGACATCCCCGGTCTGAAGGTCCGACGGCCGAAGTCGCCGTCAGACGGAATCGATTTCACGACAGTGATTGCGTCGAATGTCTCGAGGCAGTTGCTGCCAACTGCGCTGGTGTAGCCGCAGTCGCCACCAGTGTATGCCTTCGCCTTGACGTACACCGCGTCGTCGGGAGACGCCGCATATGGCAGACGCTGCGAGAGGTCCAACGTTGCGTCGTAGGTCGAGTCTGCTCCCGATCGCGCATAGAGTCCCTGCCTGAACGAGCGGGCCTTGTCGCCCGTCGCGGGGTTCTTCTCGAGACCACTGATGTCGTCGTCAGGAGATACCTGCTCGATCAGGACGTTTCCGCCTGAAGAACTCCGGACCCATGCCGTTCCGTCCAGGAATCGGCCATGTTGACACTCGCCGCCGTCGCACGAGTACCGCCACGTGAACGTCGTCCCATCGACGACGTGCGTGTGACTGCGGCCCGTGCACGGCTGACCTGACGTTCCGCAATCCGGGTCAGCGGACGCGATCACGGGCAGGCTCAGAACGAACGCAACGACGAGTCGTTTCATGTGCGACAAGCAAGAACCTCCGACGGGTGCCTGTTCCGGTAGTCCTTCAGCCGGCCAGAAGCTGGCGACTGTGCCGCTCGGCACGCCGGACAGCAGCCCAGCGCAAAACTCACGAGACTTGTTCGGATCGATCGAACCACTTGACTTCATCATGATCATGAGCCCACGTCTCGACGAACGAAGACAGCTTGCCATAGGAATTGTCGATGAGCCGATGGGGCACACCGAGCAGCACACATAGAATGTGTCCGTGCAGCCGATCGGTGACGACCTGCTCGCCGCCCGTCAACAAACGAAGTCCCCGATCGAGTCGTGTTCTCGCTATCCGATCAGTGATAGCGGGAGGCAAAAGAGGCGCGCCCCTGCGTGGCAGCCAACCAGACGCGACCCGGAACGCCATCGGTAGAACCTTGTGCACGAGGGGCTCATGCATCCAATCCACGCTCGACGGTACCGCCTCTCCATCAACTCGACCGACATCGGCGACGCGAGCTTCCCTGTCCGTCCGCAGCAGAAACACAGTGCCGCCTTTTCGGTCGCGCGTTGACGCAGGTGACGTGAGAGGGCCCAGACAGAACGCCATGTCCGGGCAGAGGAGCGACGGGCAGTCGAAGATGTCGCGGCTCAACTGAAGACTTCTGGCATCACGGACGAGCAACGTGAAGTTCGGATGGGCGTTCACGACTCTCGCCGCGGCGTGCATCCTTGCCGAGTCGACAAAATGGATCGTCTGTGGCAACTGAATGATCTGCCTGTCCGGAAAATCGCGAATCACTCGCTCGCGGAATAGCTGGTGTGCCATCCACAGGTCGCCAAAATTGCCCCCACCGTGCAAAAGGATTGGGCCCCTCGGCAAGCGTTCGCGGAGTGCTTCGGGATTGTACCCGCGCCATTGACATACATAACGGCGAACACTCAGGTTCCTTGCCAGCCAGCTAGCCTCGCCAAGCCATATCGCGCTGTCGCCGACATTGGGATGGTTCGGGAAGTCGAGGAGCGCCACGGACTGCCCAGACGGCAGCAACGGCTTCAGCACCGCATCTATGCTGGCCTCAAGGCGTCGGATTAATCGGGAAGACATTTTTCAAGAGCGCAGTTGTACACTTCAGCTGCCTTTCCTGCTGGAACTTCCAGGAAGGCCGCTAGCTCGCCAAAGGCCTTCTCGGCCCCGCGGAATCGATCGCGTCCGAACTCATCTCGGGCGGCTAGTCGATACAGCAGGCACTTGTAGCGACCGTAGCGCCGTAGCGCCAAACGGCCCGGATGTCCGACCGGCGAGTGCTTCGCGATGACGTACGCGAGATTGAGCAAATGAGTGACGCCCATACGCCTGCCGTTATCGCGGAGTTCGGTCGCGCGATAGTGGAAGACCTTCGCCGTTGGCGTGGCCACTACCGCTCCCTGGCGCCAGGCTCCGAGAGAGGCATCGCGGTCTTCGAACGGGCTATAGCGTGTGAGATGCTCATCAAACCCCACTCGACGCGCCACTTCCGTACGGAAGGTCATGCGAAAGCCAGTCATCGATGCCACTGGCACGACTCCTGCCACCGAGGCCCACTCCGGCAGACTGGCTTTCTCCATGAATCCCCGAGCGACTAGACGCACGGGATCGGGCACGAACCTATCCTCAACGCCATAGCGAATTCGAAGCAGCGCGCGTTTCACGCGATCGCGGCGCGACCTTACGTCTCTGAACCTGGCGCCGGAGAAGCCCGAAGGCGCTGCTAACGATTCGTAGGCGCAGACAGCCGAGATGGCGCCGGCCGCGTCGCGTTCGTAAACCGCGAGAATGGCCTGTGCCATACCGGGAAACCAGATCGAGTCATCATCCGGAAAGAAGACAACGGGCGCGGTGACCAGCGCCAAACCGACGTTCCGCTGCAGCGTCAGTCCGCGCTCGCTCCTGACGACCTGCGTAATCACGGCGTGGGACGCCGCCGCCTCGTCGACGAAGCGGGCCACGGCCAAGTGGTCGTCGCTCGAGTCGACGACGATCAACTCGGACGGCGGTGGAGACTGCTCGAGCATCCGAGGGATCGACAGGCGCAAGGCTTCCAGGCGATTGCGCGTGGCGATGACGACCGCGTACTGCATATGACTATCGACTGTTCCTCGCCCGGCAGACGACCTACCTTGAATCATCTGGCATACCGTTTTCTGAATTGCGCCCTGACGCGCCGGGCGAGCGTTCGCACGGGCATCGTCACGAGGTTCCAGCGAACAGCCCACGCGAGGGCCGAAACCCATGGGTCGGTGATGCTATTCCGTCTGGCCGACCACAGAATATCGGTCAGGTAGCCGGCCTGAACTGCGTTACGCGCAGTCAGCCGCAGTACTTCCGACAACGTCGGCGGCCGATCGAAACAGAACGGCGGTTGACGGTTGGCCATGAAGTTCAGCTTCGTCCGAACGCACTTCTCGCACTGACCGCAGTTCCGGCCAGTCATGGGTCCCTCCCAGCACACACGAAGCTTTGCTGCGACGCTTGGAGTGTCGCAGATCAGTGCCACTCGTGCCGTCCGGGAGAAGCCTCCGCCTTCAGTCTGGAGTTGAAATCCGCCTCCGGACAAGTAGTGGTTCGTTACGGGGTTTGACCCCCAAGGAAGCGCCACATGGGCATAATCTTCGTCAGATCCAATGACCCCGATGTTCGCGAGACCAGAAAATAGATGCAGGCACGCGGCAAGTCCCGCGCCGAATTCCATCTCCCAATCGCGGCAAAGAACATCTCTCCAATTCGTTCGTACGACGCACAGCGGCACGCCAAGTTCATTCATCACGCTCTGAGCAACTGAGTGAGCGACATCGAATCCTTCTCGCTGATCGAGGCGAATATCGAAACCATGCACCAGGATACCGGCCACAGGCGTGACATTCCGGCGGCTGGCGCGGCGCATGTGATGCCTCAAGAGCGCGAACGTCGCGTCGACGCCGCCGGAAAAGGCGAACACGCCGGCACGGCGCGTCGTCCGACTACCGTCGGTCGGAGGCTGGCCCGCGCTTACGCGCGCAGCCGTAATGGGGACTGGCGTGTATTGATGAGGACGCCAGGCCGCCCAAGCCTCCTGGAACTCTTCGAGGTTCCGGAGAAGCTGCTCGGTGATGCTACCCTGAATATGCAAAGGTCGCCGCGCGCGCATGGCCGCGAAGACCATCGCGACAGCGGCAAAGTCGGCCTCCGTATCCGTCGGCGGGTGGATTTCCCCTCCAATCTCGAAGTAGATGGACTGCCCCTCAACGTCAATGGTACGCACAACGTGGGTGGCGGATCGGCTCTCTCTCGTTACTACAACCAGTGGTTCGTGATCCGCGATGGTGGATCGCATTGTGTTCCCCGGCATGCGCTACTGCCTAGGTCGATTCGCGACGTTTCTGACCGTTGTGACTGAGAGATCGTCGAATGGCTGATTGCCCGGGCATAAACGCTCTGAGTCGGTCAACTGTCACCTCCGAGACCAGGAGGTCTTCGGCAGCCAGCAAGTCTGACAGTGACAGTTCCCACCATTTCAACCGGTTGAGCTCGGCGATCACGTCATCCGTATACCGACGTTTCACGGGACGCGCCGGGTTTCCTGCCACGATTGTGAACGGCGGCACGTCGCGAGTGACAATCGATCCGGCACCGATCACGGCGCCGTCGCCGATCGCCCGGCAACCGGGGAGAATCGTCACACCGGCACCGATCCAGACGTCGCTGCCAATCGAAAGAGGATTGTCCGCTACCGCCTCGATGGCATCGCGATCGACCAGACCAAGATCTGCCCGGTAAAAGAAGGGGTGTTGTGTCAGTGTGGTAGTTGGGTGGCCGCGACGATATACACTGAGACCGGCGGCAACAGAACAGTACGACCCTATTGCGGTGCCTCGTGGCAGTCGACCGGGAACGAGGCATGGACCGTAGGAGTAGCGTCCGACACGTACGCCATGGTGCCGTTCAAGGATCTCACGTCGCGTTGCACTAAAGAATCGTCCGCCTTCGAGGCGGTCGCACAACCGCAAGCACAACTGTCGGAACGAGGAGAACCTGTAGAGAGCGAGCAAGGGGCGACGCAACGGAGATCGAGACGCCGCGTCTCTGCGTCGCGCCCAGTCGTACTGTCGCCGCGAAAAGATGTGAGACGAGCTGCGACTCACGGCGTATTTCCCGCAGCAGGAGGCCGTTCGGCTTTCAGCCATTCCTTTCGCCCAGCGCGCGTGTCTGACGCGATTCGGCGCACGAGACCAAGCATCTGCGGGAAGGCAGCGACCAATGCTCCCGACAGCAACATGCTCGCGGTTACCCCAGCCGCAATCTCCGTCACCGGCGAGGTCCCCTGAAACCAGAGTACGGCGGCGAGCTGTGCGGCGGCGACCACTGCGGTCGACGCCCCTGCGCACTTCAACATGCCATCGACGCGCAGACCGAGACGCCAACGCAATAACAAGATCGAGGCCAAGGCGGCGAGGAGCTCGCCGACAGTTCCCCACACGGCGATCGCGATCACGCCCTGACCGAGCGACACCGCGGCGACGGCGCCAACAAGACCAACGCAGCGGACGACGTTCGCGAACAGCGGGTTGGTCGTCTCCCCCCGCGCCAGTGCGACGATGGCGGGGCCCGACTTGGCGATTCGCGCCGCCTGCATGGCGCCAAACCATCCGATCACGGCTGTTCCGGCAGCGTATTTCGATCCGAACACCGTGACCAGCAATGCCGGTCCCGCGAGAACGAATACGAGGCCAACAAAGACACCCGCGATCGTGCAAAGCTCAACCGTCAGCAGCGAGCGGCGCTCGAACTCGGACGAGTCATCCTGTTTACGAGCCAGGAGAGGCAGCATTAACGGGGACAGCACTCGGACGACGAAGAGGGACGGCGTGAGTGCCAGACTGAACGCCGCCCCGTACCAGGCGAGTTCCCCCACGCCGCTGCTGACTCCGACGATCGCCTTATCTCCTTGAAAGATGGCGAACATGAGCGCGCCGTTGAGCAGCAATGGCCAGCCGAAGGCCGCCATGCGTCGAATCTGAGATCGCTCCCAAGCCCACCCATAGGATTGTTCCGCGACCAAGTGGGACACGACTACTCCCGTGATCACTTGCGTCATGATCAGGGCCACCATGACGCGATAGTCTTCGAGCCACAATGCCAGAGGAGCGGCGAGCAACGTGACCAGCAATTGCGGAACCGCGTCTTGCCACGCCGCCCCTCCGAAGCGCATGTCCCGCTGCTGAACTGCGATGTCGAGATGTGTGAAAGAGCGAATTATCGGCACAAGCGCGATCACGCGGAATGCCCAGACGGTCTGGGGCACGTCGAATAGCCTTGCGGTAGGCGCAGCGATAGCGAACAGCAACAGTGTGGAGAGCGCGCCACGCACGACTTGAAACGCATGCGCTGTGGCGACCAGCTTCGGCGTATCCCCATCCTTGGCCTGTACGATCAAGCGTCCAACAGCGAAATTGCTCGCCATCTCGATGAGCGCCATGGTCATCGCAAAGGTGGTGGCGATACCGTAGTCCTCAAGGCTGATGAGACGCGCGACGATGACGTTTCGTACGAACGCGCACAGGGCAGAAACCGTGCTGCCGACCGCCAGCGTCAGTCCACCCCCCAGGTAGCTGCGTCTAGCCATCTGGGTTCGTTCCCTTTCGGAAACTGCGTCCAGTCCACATTCTCGCCATCAACTCGCAGAACATCGGCCTGCTGACACCGATCTCGCTTGCCGCCGCCGCGATCTCGCTGCGATGCGGACACAGCGCCTCGACCACGGGTTCCTGATCGGGCTCGCGCACAGACCGAAGCAGTGGTAGTCCTTTGACGGCCGTCACACGCTTTCCGTAGGTCACGATCGACGCGTGGTTGATGAGTCCCATCACGGTAGGTAGAAGGCGAGCGTGGCGAGGCACGTCCACGCGGCCCACACTCGATAGAGCCGGACGGACGGTGGCATCGCGCCAGCAACCTCAACCGCGGGCGTCAATAAACTGCCGTAGTGCATCGATAAGATTCTGGCTGCCGAACGGACCGACAGGCGTCCGGGCCTGCGGGCGGTCGAGATGCTCGAGTTGTCCGCGCAGCTCAGCATCGTCCATAGCGACATTGACCTTATCAAGGGCAGACAGGTGACGCGCCGTGGCGAGCCTGAAGCCATGATACGGATGTCGTCTGTCAGGCCCGTCTTCCGCCGCCATCGATCCCAGGCGTCAGGGCGTTGAGACGCTCGAACTGCCCGCACAGATCGTTATCAGCGAAAGCGCTAACAGGCAGACGAGAAACGTTCCTAGCCCCTGCTCCGCGCGGGGCTGTTTCCATTGACTGTGAGCCCATTGAGGCAGCAGCGAGTAACGTAGGCCGTGAATCGGTCGGTTCGGCGATTCCGCGAGGGTGATCCAGATCTGAAAGTTTCAGGAGGCGCATTCGTTCCGCTCGGGCAAGATCGATGATGCTGCGCGTCAGGTCGAGCACATGCGAACGGTGAGGCGTACCAGTCTGAGCAGGGTCGTAGCGATCTGCGTCGTGCATGAGTACGACACCACCACCGCGCCTGCAAAGCTCTTGCAGAACTTCCGGAATCGGTCGCCGCGCCCAGCTGTCGCGGCTGTCAACGGTCCACCAGCCGTATCGGATTCGTCGAAGGCGGCCTTGTACTAGGCCAGCAATAGTCAACTTGCCGTAGGGCGGCCGGAAGAAGCGACCGGATCCGCCGTGCTTGTCTATCGTCTCGATTCCCTTCGCGACGTCCTTGCCGGCGATCCATGGCATCGCGCGCCAGGCGTTGAGATGGTCATATGTATGAGAACCGGCATCATGGCCCTCCCTGATGACTCGTCGCACCGTTTCCGGCTGGCTGTCCGCGTTTCGACCGACCATGAAGAAGGTGGCTTTGACCCCTTCGCAGCCGAGAAGGTCGAGAAGCTCGTGGGTTAGAACCTGGCCAGGGCCGTCGTCGTACGAGAGGACGATCGCGCGACGCTTGCGGCAGATCGACGCCAAGCGAACCTCAGAATATCTCCTAAATGCATAAGGAACCAACAGCCACGCTCCTATGGCGACGGCTACTAGAGCGACCGGCAGAAACGTAGTCACGTCAAGCATATTCAGATCATCTTACTGTCCGCGGCGAATGGGGACGGTGTGCCAGCCCGCGTCGTCGAAGAGCTTGGGTTTTGCTGCAGATCGCTAGTCGAACTCCTGTGGCCTCACGGACGATTTCGTCTGTTCCGTCGTCTAAGCCGACGCTCACGAGTACGCACTCGCGCGGGAGGACATTCTGGGCGGCGGCGACCGGATGGTGCCGTCGAGTGTCCTGACCTCGCTCAGGACCGGCGTCACGAGGACGTATCCTCCGTGGTTCGCGACGGGCCAGAGGGCTTCGCTCGACGACTGTTCGAGGCAATAAACGAACGAACAGCGCGAATGAGCTCTGGACTCGCGAAAGGACCTATGGCTGTTGTGGGCCTCAACAGATCGAGTCGATCAAGTTGCTCCAACAACTCTGCGCCGTCCATAGCAACGGTGACCTTTCCGAGCGCCGCCAGGTGTCGCGCAGTCGCTACTTGGTGATCGTTCCTCGTTTCACCGAGCGCCGCATATCTGGGCATGACGAGGATCGGCTTCTCGCAACGCAACGCTGACAGAATCGTGCCCATGCCGGCGTGAGCGACAACGACTTTGGCCTCAGTGAAGTGCGTCATGAACTCGGCCGGAGTCAGAAACTGGCTGTAGGCGAGATGAGCAGGCTTCCACTGAGTGGATCCGATCTGCGCGAACACGTCCTTGCGGCCACGATTGCCGGCCCATTCGTCGACCACACGAACCAGTCGATCGAAGGGCACGTCCGTTCCAACGGTGACGAAAATCATGCGGTCATAAGGGAACCGTGGGGCGACGCATACGTCGCCCCTACAACACGCTACCGCGATATTCGGGCCCGCCAGGTCTCGCCAGATGTTCCCACTGCGTGAGCCACAGCGTGGCGTGGGGACCTGCCTGCTGGCCGGAAAGCGATAGCTCATCGATATTCGCCACGCTGTCGATCCAGATCGTGCGTGCCCGGAATAGTGGCGCCAGGCGAATGGCGAAATACCCCGGAGCAGCGCCGGTGGATACAACGACATCCGGACGCTCCAGACACAACAGCCAGAGAACGCCGACGGCGGACCGCAGCAGACCCAGCTTGCTCCACCTGGTCGCGTCAGGGATCACGCGGAATGGCGCGCCGCCGACTTCACTTCGGCAATCGGACTTCACGGTCGCGAACACAACGTCGCATCCGTCGAACGCCGGGCGCATCCGGAGCAACTGCACCCAGTGCCCACCAGCCGAGGAGAGCGCCAGGACTTTCACGCGCCGATCCGGCCCTCGCGCGTCAGCCTTCACCTGGCCCCCTTGCGGAACAGCACGGCCGGCACGGTCCGCAGGAGAATCTTTACATCGAGCCACAACGACCAGTTGTCCACGTACGTCCGGTCGAGCTCCATCCACTGCCGGAACGACACGTCGTTGCGCCCGCTGATCTGCCAGAAGCAGGTCACGCCGGGCTTGATCGACAGCCGCTTCCTGTACAGCCACTCGTACTGATCCACCTCGTCCGGAATGGGCGGGCGCGGGCCGACCAGGCTCATCTCGCCGCGGAGGACGTTGAACAACTGCGGCAGCTCATCGATGCTCGTCGTGCGGAGCCAGCGGCCCAGCGGGGTGACCCGCGGGTCGTTCGTGACCTTGAACACCGGACCGTCCATCTCGTTGAGGTGCGCCACCTCGCCCAGCCGCTGCTCGGCGTTCATGTACATCGAGCGGAACTTCAGCATGCGGAATCGCCGGCGGTTCATGCCTACGCGCTCCTGCGCGAACAGCACCGGCCCAGGGCTCGTGAGCTTGATGCCGATGGCGACCGCCACAAGAAGGGGACTGAGCAGCAACAGCAGCACGAAGGAGACCACCACGTCGAGCACGCGCTTCAGGAGCAGCTGCAGCAGCATGTTCTCGCGGAACAACGTCACCACGTGCGCGTTCTCGAATCGCTCGACGTGCATCTTGGCGACGAGGCGGGACAGGGCCTCGTCTGGAAACAGGCGCACGACAATGCCAAGGTCGTCAGCCAGTTGAATGGCCGCGCCGATGGCCGTGGTGTATCGATCCGCACGAAGGCAGAGGATCATCTCGTCAACCGGATATCGCTCGAGCACGGCTTTCAGATCGTCGTGGCGACCGACAACCGGCGGGTCGGCACCGGAATCCGAATCGCCTGTGTCCGGTCGTCCGGCTGACACCAGGCCCACGACGCGATACCCAAGCAAGCGATTTGCGGCGATCCGGGTGGCAATGGAGCGGGCCTGTTCGAGGTCGCCAAGGATCAACACACGCCGGCTGTTGTGGCCCGAGAGTCGCGCCGCACCAAGCCCCCACCGCACGGCAATCCGGCCGCCCACGCAGAGCGCCGTGGCCACGATCCAGAACACCACCACCGTGTCGCGCGTGAATCGCGGCAGGCCCAGCAGCGACCCGACAACGGCCAGCAGGAACCCACACGCGGCCGTTGCCGTCACCACCTCGAGCAGCTCCGACCGCAGCGACCTCAGGCGGTTGGTTTCGTAGTGGACGAAGGTGTTGAAGCAGACGAACCAGCCGAACGACAGCGCCAACAGACCGAGGATGTCGTCCTCGTCGTACTGGCCGCCGAACAGCTCACGGATGCGCGCCGTTCCGGGGCCGTCGGTCAGCGACACCACGACAGCGAGCGTCAACAGCAGCAACCCCTGGTCGAGGATGCGCAGAGCGTAAAGGAATAGCTTGTGACGAAGGCGGATCATGCGTGCCCCGACGCCATCTCCTCGAACGCCTCACGGACCTGGGCTTGAACGCCCGGGATCTGTTCCCGAAGACGGGCCGCCGTCTCGGTACGGCACTCGAACAATCGGAGTACTTCACGACTGACGGCGTCCGCATCATGGTGTCGCAGATCGACAACGGCATTGCCGACACCAGCGGACTCGAAGACACCAAGGAACTTGTCGCTGTAACCCAATCCAACGGTGGGAACGCACTGGGACAGTGCACCGATACACGCGTGCATCCTCGATCCCACGAAGAAGTGCGTGCGACCAATGAGCCACTTCACTTCACCCGCACGAAGGGGGGTCGTCAAACGAACGACCCTTCCCGGGTGGGTCGCCGTCGTCGACGCGAGTAGCGCTGCGCTTGCCTCGTCCTCCATTTCGGCGCCAAACGTGTGGGCCACGATGAGAATGGTCGCGGTCGTCTCTCTGAGCAGCGTCGAGACAACGCGATCCACGGTCTCACGGTAGTTCGAACGGAGTCCGAACATATTGTCGCGCGTGTAGCCACCCATGTAGAGCAGGCCGCTGACGTTGAATCCCACAACGAGCGGTGCATCGTCAACCGAAGCGACGGGTGGATCGAAGGCCATCTCCCGTGGTTGGATCGGGGCCAGCGTGAACGCGACATCTGGGCTGAAGCGCGGTGTTCGACCGGTGAGCGCCTTGACAATCGGGATACACCGCCGGTCGCGCGTCCACACCTCACTGGCCCGGCGCAGCAGTTGGGTGGCCAGCCAGCGGGCGGTGCGCGTGCGAAAGGGGCCGTACGTCTGGGGC
>CAZPPM010000065.1:0-17407 GCA_964588445.1 uncultured Citrobacter sp. | reverse complement strand
ATTATACCAAAAGCAGTATATTTGAATAACTTAAAATGTGCAATATGAAAGCCTTTCTTGCGCTTACCCTACTTATTAGCTCCGGTATTCTTTTTTGGGGATGCTCCAAATCTTTTGAATCTAAGCCACGCTTAGAAATCAAAGAATACACAGCGGAAGTTATGCCAGGAGGAAATATGACCATTAGATTAGTTTACTATGATAAAGAAGGTGATCTGGATTCTATCATTGGCATAAAAGAACGTTTAAATGCCAACCCACCTATAGGAATAAACGATTATAAGGCAGACATTTTTCATTATAAATTACCTGAGTTTAACCCCAAAAATACAGGCGAAATTGCTTTTACCCTTCCTTATGACATTCTGAACGAATCCGCTGTTTTCAACGATACTATTCGTTTTCATTTTGCCGTACTTGATTTTGGCAAAAATTCCAGTGATACTATTACTACGTCTATGATTGTAGCCCGCCAGGAGTAATGCAAAAGCTCCATCAAATTTTTCAATTTTTCATTTATAGTAATATTTTTATCAGTTGTTGTGCCGCTCTTATGTCTTGGGAAACGGCTTATCTTTTTCTAGGCAACCAACAGTCTACTCGTTTTCTTTTATTTGTTTTTTTTGCAACGCTATGTAGTTATAGTTTTCATTGGTGGCTTACGCCGCTATTGCCAGAGACAAGTAGTGGTGAGAGAGCTATATGGATAAGGAAGAACCAACGAGCTTATCCTGTTTTACTGGGTATTAGTGCTATTGGCACTATCATTACAGCCTTATTTCTTCTTGAACATTGGCTCTGGCTACTTATCGCTGGTTTTATTACATTCCTGTACTCTGCTCCCAAAATCCCTGTTTCTCTCTTTGCATTTTTAAAAAGAATTGCCATCGGGAAAACTATCTTCCTCGCAATGGTCTGGACTTTTGTAACAGTCGGCTTGCCCTTGTTGATTAATAGAACAAATTGGCACGCTTCTATTATTTACTTCTTTTTTAGTCGCTTCTTTGTAATATATGCTATATGCATCATTTTTGACTTTAGAGATAAGGACTATGACAAATCTATAGGCGTTCGCAGCCTGATTATCTGGTTGAGTACAGACAAAATCCGAACCTTATTTTTTACTTCGGTCGTACTCCATTTTTTAGCCACTATGATACTCTCCTTCTATGCATTTCCTATCTCTACGCTACTTCTGTTAGTATTACCAGCTATTATCACTGCTTCACTGTATTCCTTTGCCACCCGTCATTTTTCCGACAAGCTGTATTATTTTATTCTAGATGGACTAATGGCATTACCTGCCTTTGTATTATTTATCATTTGGCTTACACAAATAGTCTGATATTTTAATATACTGCTGTACTAAATTCTCAACCAAAAAGGAAGAATCATTGTTAACAACTTTTTATAACGATAATCAATAACTAGCATAGAAATTGATGATAGCTAATTACAAATTTTCTCTATCCGATATGCATATAAATTTCACTAAAGTTGTACACTTCACACGTCTCATCAAAGCCGGTGGACGCCTTCGAGAATTTAATTTCAGAAAACATAAACAAGCGGAACAGGACGTATTCTCTGTTGATACTGTTGACGACAGAGGTAACCGTATTCTTTTTTACATGAATCAAACCAGTGGTAATAACTGGAGCATTAATCCCCAACCGCTCCCAGCTTGGGTTACAGATAATGAAGACCAGCTAAGAGAAAAGATTAATGAGGAGTTACAAAGCTTATAAATACGCTATAAAACTTAAAAATCTCTAGTTTTTAAGTTTCAGAGGGACCGTAATTTTTACAGGAGTTTTATGACCGCCCACAACTCTTTTATCTTCGAATCTGGCAAAAATAGATGCCGTGATGGAGGTAAGCACTGTGACCGAAAAAATAGACGCTAATATCAGTACAAATGGAAAATAGAGCTTCCTATTCATATGGATTGAATTTCTAAAGACATATCCGGAAAAACTATGCCAAAAAGTATCAAAAAAAAATTTTATTTTTTTTTGATAACAGTTAAGTAGCGAATACGAGTTTCTGATTACTACTATCGTATAAGTGTTATGGTTCCTTTTAAATTATACCTTTTCCCGACAAAATCGATCGCACTTAGCTGCCATACATATACACCTGCTGGTTGAGATTGCTGCTGAAAAAGCCCATTCCACTGCTCAAATAATGACTTCGTAGAAAAAACAGGCTGTCCCCATCTGTTACTAATGATAAAATAGTCCAGCCTCTCTATTCCTATATATAACGGCTTTAGAAAATCATTTAACCCGTCCTGATTAGGCGTAAAAGCGGTAGGGACATATATAGCGGATCCTTTAAACAATGTAACTGGAGCCTGAGCTGTGGCCGTGCATCCTTCCGGCGTAGTAACAGTAACAGCAAAAACCTCATCATTTTCCAAAATACCAGCAGTTGTAGCTGCTAAAGACTGGAGTAAAGGATCGACGGGTGTCCAGCTATAGCTAAGTTGGCTGGCATTCCCAAAGGCAAGTGTGGCAACATTTGCCTGTAATTGAAACGGCTGATTAGGTATAGCCAGCGTATCACTTCCTGTAGTGGTAATCGCTATTTCATTTACTAAAAATGGCCTGGTAAAGGTTGCGGACTGACATCCATTTGTTGCAGTAGCAGTCAATGCAACATTCTCGGAGAAGGGATTTCCATAACTGCGTACCGTATTTTGTTGAAACGAAATGGTACCATCACCAAATTGCCAATGCCAGTTATTGATAGTTGTTTGTCCATCTGATTGTATTCCCCTAAATGTTACAGGTTGATTCACACAACCATTAGCCACGTTTATTTCAACAACGGGTGCTGGCAATATGGTAAAAGAGTGTTCGGCAAGATTAGTAGAAGCACAGCCGCTGTTATTTTCAATGGACAGGTTTAATGAATAATTACCAGGTTGTAAGTTTTGCAATTGCGGTAACTGTGCTCTTGATATTGGCTGGTTATTCAACTGCCAGTCCCAGGCAGACACAACTCCTACATTGGTTGAGGATTGATCCACTATGCGTGGTGCTTTGTTCATACAGGTATCAAATACCTGAAATTCTGCCACCGGATAATCACCTATACGCACAACTTTTACCAACGTATCACTATCACAGCCATCGAAGCCTTTTACTGCAAGTTTCACTTCGTATTCTCCGGGCTGTGCGTACAAATGAGGTGGTGGATTAGCCACATTATACGTGGTACCGTCTCCAAAGTCCCAATGGTAAGCGGTTATCGGAGCAAAGGATTCAGAGGTATTGGCAAACGTAACAGGTGTACCTATACAGGTAGCATTATTGGAAAACCCGGTATTGAACTGTGGAGTTAAGGCTGTACAAAACTGTTGCAGATTATAATTACCCCCTGTAGCAGCGCTAAACCCCCAATACACGTTTGGATTGTTATTAAATATCGTTGTAATCAAATCTACCTGTGCCTGCACTCTTAGTGCTCCGTCAAAATAGGCTCTTAACCAATGACTACTCGCATCCCAGGTTATTTGCAAAGAATGCCATGCACAATCTTCAATATTAGGATTGGTAGCCGAAGCCTGTACAGGACCAGCCAAGTCATTTCCATGTACCAGGACACCATTTGCCTGTATGCTTATATGATCATAAGAAGGATCGTTATGATCTGTATTTTGCCAGGTATCCAGAATAATTCCTATAGAAGGACTAACACCTCCAAACCCTAACCCTCCGCCAGATCCTCCCAGCCCCGTACTCTCCTGCTGTAACATGAAAACCATACCATCCGCACCGGCTGCATCCTGGCAACCCAAAAAAACGCTAAAACGAAAATCAAAAGAATTATTGAGATCAAACAGTGTATTATTCCAGGCACTACCACTGGTGTGTGTTTGTGCGGTGGTTAGCGTGTAACAATTACAAGAATTGGCGTAGGCGCTACCATTTAATACATACTGCTGTGTAAAAGCAGAAGTGGAACTAAAAATCAGGGCTATTGCTAACCGGCAAACAATCTTCATCATATCAACATATAACATCTAAAATAGCTTTCGTGTCCATTGTCTAGATAGAACTGCAATCGTAATATCACAAATCAGATAGCGAAAGTTATACTCTTAGTTTATAAGGGAGTCAATTGCTTGCTCTGCTCCCATTCTTTACGACCGAGGCCGGCAAAAACATGTCGTTCACTATGGTAAGAAGAACGAACAAGTGGTCCGCTCTCTACATAATCAAGTCCAAACTCATAACCTCTTTCCCGATATTCTGCAAACTCATCAGGATGTACAAAGCGCTGAACAGGTAGATGTCTTTGTGTTGGTTGTAGGTACTGGCCAATTGTTACAACATCACAACCATTATCTCGAAGATCCTTTAATGTTTGAATAACTTCTTCCTTCTTTTCGCCAAGCCCAAGCATAATGCCGCTTTTCGTACGCCGACCTCCTGCTTTTAAAATACGAATCACTTCCATACTTCGCCAATATTTGGCTTGTATGCGTACTTGCCGCGTCAATCGCTCTACTGTTTCAATATTATGCGAGACTACTTCAGGCGCAGCTTCAATGATACGCTCTAAATCTTCTTTTTTTCCTTTAAAATCAGGGATAAGGGTTTCTAAGGTCGTTTCCGTATTTAATGCTTTTACTGCCTTGATAGTATTTTGCCAAATAATAGACCCGCCGTCTTTGAGTTCATCACGGTCTACAGATGTAATTACGGCATGTTTTACTTTCATAAGATGAATAGCCTCAGCTACACGTTGCGGCTCATCCCAATCTACGGCTGCAGGCCTGCCTGTAGCCACAGCACAAAAACCACAGCTACGGGTACATACGTTTCCCAGAATCATAAAAGTAGCTGTACCCGCACCCCAGCATTCGCCCATATTAGGGCAATTACCACTTTCACAGATAGTATGTAGTTTATGCGTGTCTACCAGACCTCTTACATGCTTGTAACTCTCACCAATAGGAAGCTTTACACGAAGCCAGTCTGGCTTTTTTACCCTTGTACCTGCTATATTATTACTTGCTACAACCGGAAGTTCTGTCATGAAAATACTTAGCTATAAAGAATAAAACAGTTTTAATTGAAAATGGTTGCAACGTATTCATCACCGATAGCAACCCTGAACAGGATGGAACTGTTACGCCAACAAAAATAAGGTATTACTTACGCTTACCAAAGAGTATAGCAATATGCCCTTGCAGAAAGAATTGCCGCTCTTTTTGAAAGAGCATTATAGGCACTTTTGACGCATAAAAATCCGCACTCAGGCCTATTTCCACTGCCGTTACCGATTCATTAAAGCGACCCCAGTCAAAACGGAGTGCGCCTTTTAAGAACAAACCGGGCTTTACTTTTATTTCACCCCAACCTTTCCCTAATCCTGCACCTCCACTAATATATTCAGGGCTTACAAAAGCAAGGCTATCCTCCGGGGTGTACTTAATAGGTTCTACTTCACCAAAAGAATTGGACGCATTGACATAATAAGGCCTCAAAAGCCCTATAGATAAGCCTCCATTGTAGATAGCAGAAACAGCTATACCGTTTTTGTTACCTTTTTGACCAAGAATATATTGCTGCCCAAAACCTATAGTAACAGGATAGAAATAGTTTATCTTGCCATAGATAAAAGAATTTCCAAAAAAAGGATTAGCACTAGAAACTTTCGCTTCAGAATTGCTCTTAATTTCTGCTATATCTATACGATAAACGGTTGTTTTGCGGTTGGTTTTCATACGCCCCATCTCATAGAAAACACCATAGCCATTAGTACGCAATTGAATACCGAAAATACTTTGCTTATTGTAAATAAGTGTTCCCTCCTCTGCTTGCCGTATTAACTCGTTTATCTTATTTCTTTTCTCTTCTTTACGCTCTTGTCGTTGCTCCCGCTTATCCTGAGCAAAAACACTCGTAAATAACAAAACAAAACTTATAATCAGGCTTAACTTCTTCAACATTATCTTATTGTATGAATTATTATAAGGCAAAAGTATGTTGCAAACCGCTTCCTATCACATTTCGTCCATTCTTATAACGTAAATTTAGGGCAAAAATTGGAATGACATCAACTGTAGTTTATAATGGCGATCTACGAACAACCTGTACACATTTGGCCAGCCAATCGGCTTTTGAAACAGATGCGCCCGTGGATAACAACGGAAAAGGGGAACGTTTTTCTCCTACTGATTTACTGGCAACCAGCCTCGCTACCTGTATGGTCACCGTAATGGGGATAAAAGCGAGAACTATGGGATTTGACCTTACCGACATAAAAGTGGAGGTATTAAAAATCATGAAAGCAGAGCCTCGCCGGGTAAGCGGGATTGGGCTAACCTTTCATATGCCTAAACACCTGCAAAGTATTGACGAAAAGACTAAAACTATTCTGAAACAAACAGGCGAAACCTGCCCTGTTATAAAAAGCTTGCACCCGGATATTGTCATTACAACGAATTGGGGCAGTTGGGCTTAAGAAAAAAGTAGTTCATGGCTTTAATATGGCTGTTCCTATAGCACAGCTAAGACAGAGTCGTGGAGCACAATAATTGCTTTTTAACTCCAGCAACGATTGACTGTGCAATGCTGTTGTACCCGCTATGCCCAATTGCTGAAAACCTCTAGTGATATTATTTTTTTCTGCCGGTAAGGCGGTAAGCCATTGCATGGCTTTTTGCTTATACATTTCCTGTTGATGGTAAGCTCCATATGCAAATACTATGGGGCAAACTGTATTGATAATAATTGTATGAATAAATGACTCGCCTGTCTTTTTCTCCCGAAAATCACCTGGTTGATCAAATCGATAGTGATAATTCCAGTAATCATTCACCCCGCAATCAAATAAAGTTGTAAGATCTTTTAGTTCGGTAATTTCTCTTACTCTAGAAAACAAATGGGAAGAGCGTTGAATCAATATAGCCAATTGAGCCAGTCGGATGGTAGGAAAAGCTGCGGGGCGTATTCGAAAAAAATGAACAAGGAAATAAACCGGCCTTAGTTGAGATTTCTGGCGCAGATACTTGTATTCCTTTTGCAACATAACCGGATACGATTCTTCTACTACATCATCTAATAAACCCGCCTGACCCAATAAAAGCGATTCAAGTTGGTGAATTTGATTTTTATGTTTTGCTAATAGTACAACAGGAAGGCTTTTGGCTATCGCTTCAAAACAATCACCATTTAATCTGCCTCCAAAAGAACGTGCCAATTGCCACCAAAAAACCTCTTCCCAGTGTCCTTTTGCTTCCTGCAATTGTTGTTCAATCAAGCTTGCTTTTCTCAGCATTCTCTCTACGCCCAACCTCTCCATCCAGTTTTTCCATACAATATCTCTTACATTCTCGCTATTTCCAGCACAGGGAATAAAAGAAACCGACTGCATCAGTTGATTATAGTAATGAAGTAAAACAGAAGACACTCTTTCTTGTAAAACCAAAACAGGCGTAGTATTTACAACCGCATCATGTTCCCACACGACATGCAATATCACGTTATCGTAATGTGTATCTTTTTCATGTCGGTGTTTTAGCCACTCAGTTGTGGTGAGATGCAGTTCTACAGAACCCACCCATTTTGTAGGGCCTATAATAATAGTAGCATAAAGGAAATCAGGCCCCTGATCTTTATTTAACTGTCCCGGAGAAATAATACTGATACTATCTCCATCAATGGTGGTCAGCTCGCTTTTATTAAAATATTGTAACTGCCAGAGGAATTGTAACAAACGCTCTGTCATAGCCGGTGTTTTTAATTAGCACTTTAAAGTTCGCTATTTCCTGGCAAACAAGTAGAACAAAAATTTCCCACAGTATCAAGTGTCAATCTTTACTAAGCTATTTACGGCATCAGCTCTTTCAATGCCTTTACTACCCTACTCACAGGCAACCCCATTACATTGTAAAAATCGCCCTGTATTGATTGGATGCCCACCACTCCTATCCACTCTTGTATAGCATAGGCACCCGCCTTATCATAAGGATTATATTTTTCTACATAGAAATGAATATCCGTAGAAGAAAGGGGATGAAAACGAACAACTGTGGTATCAGAGAAAGCTATTTCTCTTTCTTTATACTGCAGCACTACCCCCGTAATAACCTTATGTTCCCTGCCAGCCAGCGCTGTAAGAATTTGAATAGCGTCTTCTTTATTTTTTGGCTTACCAATTATTTCATCATCAAGCACTACAACAGTATCTGCTGCAATAATGAGGGCATTAGGATGTGCAGCTGCAATAGCTGAAGCTTTTTTCTTTGCAATAGTTACTGGCACTTCGTGAATGGGTTGATCGATTGAAAAACTTTCATCGACATCTGCTGCTATCACCTCAAATTGTATCTCTGCCCAATCCAATAATTGTTTTCTCCTGGGTGACTGAGATGCCAGAATAACTTTAGTCATAAATAAAAATAAAAAAACACCATAGATATAATGCCTGCTAATATAATCCACTTGGTAAAACTGCTTAGCTGATGAAAAGCAACTGTTCCCGAAGCCTTATATAAGCGGGCCTGTAACCAAACTAATGGAAGAATAATAAATATCACCGTATAAATAACCGCATGCAACCAGCCAAATTGTAATACATAAGCTTGAATGATTAATAAAACAATGATAAGTATCAATATCCAAAAACTAATATACACTTTTGTAATGCCCACACCCCATACCAACGGCATTGTTTTACAACCATAACGGGCATCGCCGCGCATATCTTCCACATCCTTTATCGCTTCACGTACCAGAGTAGTAATAAACGCAAATCCTGCGTATAAAAAAGCAAAGCGAAAAAGCTTGAACTGCTCCGGGTGTATGGATTCAAAAGCGCCAAACAATGGAACCTTGGAGAAAAAAATAACCAGAATAGTCCAGGCAGTTAATAAAGCAATCACAAAGTTGCCAATCAGAACTTTTTTCTTTAGTGTAGTAGAATAATACCATAGCAAAGCAACGCAACAGGCATTAATAAAAACAAGATATCCTTTCTGCAAAAGAGGAACGGCCAGCGCTGTCAATACCACACCGGCAACACTCAACAACATGTGCCAGGCAATCGCCCATCGGCGGCTGATGGTTTTATCCAGCACCATTTTTTCCGGCTTATTTATTTCATCTATATTGATATCAAAGTAATCATTGATGATATAACCTGCTGCCGCAATACATACAGAAGCTATCACCAGTAAAACAAAAGAAACCGTATCCCCCGCTGGAACGGCATCCTTATACAGTGGTAAATAAATGTAATACTGGAAGAGAACCTGCGTAAGAACAATAAACAGGAGATTGGGCAGTCGTACCATCCGGAAAAAGGCTGCAATCAATCTCATCCGTTATATTTTTTGGTGAATAGTAAATTTTAAGAAGAGGTGACATCCTCCGAAGACCAATCGTTATTCAACTTTAAGAATTGCTCCAGCACATCTCTCACACATCCTTTTCCTCCTGCTATTGGCGAAATATACGTAGCAATTTGTTTTATTTCTTCTACTGCATCAACAGGACAAGCGCTAAACCCGACCAGTTGCATCACTTCCCAATCAGGCATATCATCACCGATAAAGAGGGCTTCTTTTGCACTCAGCTTATTTTGGCTAAGATAAGTTGTTACCAGCTCTTTTTTATTGGTTACAGACATAAACACATCCGTAATACCCAACTTATTAAACCTGTCAATCGCTGGAGCATAATTCCCTCCGGATACAATGGCTATTTTATAGCCTTTTTTAATGGCCAACTGTAAAGCATATCCGTCTCGCACGTGCATTGTTCTGGCCTGAATGCCGTTTTCCAATACCTGTACAGTGCCATCAGTAAGCACACCATCCATGTCTAGTATAAACGTGGTAATCTTATGTACTGGCGCAACAAATGCCATGATGATTTATTTCTGATTATCGCGCCACTCATATACCCATGCGCTTTGAATCATTTCCAAATGACCCTCGGTACTCTGCTCTCTTGTTCCGGTAAAGCCCGGTATAGCGAGCACCCATTCCAGCAGATCCGTAAACCGGATACGATAAATTTTTCCTTCGTTGAATTCATCTCCAAAGCGCTCATATAGCTTTAAGGCTATATCCTCATGATCATTCCAATGTATAGGAGGCTCAAACTGGCTCATATTGTTCTTGCTTTACTAATTAAAATACTACAACCCTTATTCACCCAAAAACTGGGTTTGATCGGGCAGCGTCACTTCGATTTCACCCTGACCATCGTGCAACAAGCACTGGCATCCCAACCGGGAATTTAATCTTGGATTGACAGCCCTATCAATAAAATCTTCTTCTTTATCGCTTATCTCCTCTACATGCTCTTCTCCTTTTTCAAGATAAAGATGACAGGTGCTACAAGCACATACACCACCACAGTTATGATGCAATTCTATATCATTCGTTAAAGCAACTTCCAGAAGACTTTGCCCGGGTTCTATATTTTCCAGTATAACAGGTTCTACCCCTTTCTGTTCAAACTTGAATTTAATCGTGTACATCGTTATTCCTTATTCAATTCAAGCCGCAAAATTAACCAAGACAAGCGAGGGGATAAAATGTTTTTCATCTCTTACCGAAATACCTTGATACGCTCTGAAAAGTTGATGTAAAGCTCTTTAAGGGAAGGATGAGCTTCCAGTATCTCCAGATGCTTACTTATCGTCTCCTGATCATTCCGCTTAGCCGGGCCTGTTTGCACATTTTTAGGAGAATTATCGGTGAGCCGATCGGCTGTTTCTTTTATCAGCGGCTTTAGCTGCTCAAAATCGATTCCTTCTTTTTTACAAAAATTCTCTGCAAGAGTATAAAGGTGGTTGACAAAATTACTCGCCAAAACAGCCGCTACATGTAGCTTTAATCGTTGTGTATCGCTACATTCCTGCACCGGCAACGTAGAAATTGAGCCGGCCAATGCCTTTAGTTTGGATGTCGTCAACTCATTACTACCATTGATATATAAAGGTATTTCCGGCTGCTTATCCATTTCCTTGCGCAGACTTTGCAAAGGGTACAACACTCCATAATTCTCTGTCACTTCTTTTAAAATTTCCGCAGGAATAGATGCAGCCGTATGCGCTACTACCTTGCCCGGCAGCCGTAATTCTGCAGCTACTTGCCCTATCGCTTCATCTGCTACAGATATAATATAAACATCTCCATTTCTATTGACAAGGCTCATATAGTTGGCCGACTCTGTATCCCACTCATAGGCCAGTTCCGTAGCCGCCGCTGCATTTCTACTGACGATCTGCAAAATTTTATGCCCGGCTTTTACAAACCGGCGACCCAGCACTGCTGCTACATTTCCCGAACCGATGATTACAATATTCATTTTATTACTTTTTCAACTAAACTTATTAAATGAAGAACAGAAAGACGCCTTGACCGCAAGATGCATTTTCCTCTCGAAATTACCAATATCCGGAAAACAGGCCGCCTCTTGGCAAGAAATAAGTAAATCGCAATCCGCTATACGCATTCTTTTTACTTTTATAGCGCTAAAATGAATGTATTGAAAAAGAAATATAGCTATCTCGCCCTGGGCGATTCCTATACCATCGGAGAAAAAGTGTTGCCACAAGACAGTTTTCCCCATCAGGTGGTAAAGCTGCTATACCCCGATGGCATTCGTTTTGACCCACCCAGAATTATTGCAAAAACCGGCTGGACAACCGATGAACTTGCCCAAGCTATTTCAACAAAAAGACTACGAAGCCGGTATGATTTTGTTACATTACTTATTGGGGTCAATAATCAGTATCGTGGTCGGAGTATCGCCAATTATATCCCGGAGTTTGAATCCCTTTTACAAAAAGCCATTGGTTACAGTGGCGGTAATTGCGATCATGTATTGGTTGTCTCCATACCCGACTGGAGTGCTACTCCCTTTGCAAAAGATCGAGATCAAGCAGCTATTACACAAGAAATAAATGACTACAATACCGCCAATAAATCCATAGCGGAAAAGTATAACGTGCAATACATCGATATTACTCCCGGAACCCGCCAGGCTGCCAGCGATAATTCTTTACTTGCCGAGGACGGCTTGCATCCCTCAGCCAAGGAATATGCACGATGGGCCGAAAAAGTTGCGATAATAATCCGTAAATTAATTATACCATAAAAAGCCTTACAGGAGCCATCCCAACTCGGCTGCCATGGCAAAAAATCCTATCCATTTTATTTTTCTGAATAATATAAAGAATCTCAATTCGTTGAAACCCTTGACTGGACAGCGATTGGGGCGATGAAGGGTGCGACGCAACAGGTGCTGAAAAGCGCTGAAAACGCTCAGCAATAAAAAAATTATTATTCTTGTTCTAACTTGCGCCCGAAAACTTGCCCACATATATATTAATACAGGAGTGACTTATGGCGAAAAACCTATTAATTGTAGAAAGCCCTGCGAAAGCAAAAACAATTGAAAAAATTCTTGGAAAAGACTTCCAAGTAAAGAGTTGTTTTGGACATATACGCGATCTGGAAAAGGCCGGAATGGGCATTGACCTCGAAAAAAACTTCGAACCTCGCTATATTATTTCTGAAGATAAAGAAAAGGTAGTGAGCGAGTTAAGATCGCTTTCTAAAAAGTCGGATGAAGTATGGCTGGCAACGGATGAGGACCGCGAAGGGGAAGCTATCAGTTGGCATTTATGCGAAGTACTGGGGCTTGATCCCACTACCACCAAGCGCATTGTTTTTCATGAAATTACCAAACCCGCCATCCAGGCAGCTGTACAAAATCCGCGTAAGCTGGATATGAACCTGGTAAATGCACAGCAGGCTCGCCGCATACTGGATCGCATTGTAGGCTTTGAACTAAGCCCTGTACTATGGCGCAAAATGAGCGTACGCAACAACCTAAGTGCTGGTCGCGTACAAAGTGTAGCCGTACGATTAATTGCAGAAAGAGAAAGGGAAATCAATGCCTTCACACCGGTAAGCAGTTTTAAAATCGATGCTTTTTTTACAGCGAATGACGCTACAGATAAATTAATCGCCTTTAAAGCAGAAGGAGCCAAATATGATTCAGCCTCCACTGCAGAAGCATTTTTAAAAAGCTGTATTGGTGCCAGTTATAAGGTAAAAGACATACAGGTAAAACCCGGCAAGCGCTCCCCGGCGCCCCCTTTTACCACTTCTACGTTGCAACAGGAAGCTTCCCGCAAACTGGGATATGGTGTAAGCCGCACCATGCTTATTGCACAAAAGTTGTACGAGAACGGACATATTACCTATATGCGTACGGATAGTGTTAACCTGAGTGATACAGCGCTGGGCGATATTACCCGCACCGTAAAAGGGATGTATGGCGAGAAATACCACCAGTTTCGCAAATACAAAAACAAAAACGAAAGTGCGCAGGAAGCCCACGAAGCCATTCGCCCTACCTACACGCACAACAGCACGGTAGAAGAGGCCGACTGGAAAAAACTATATGAGCTTATCTGGAAGCGCACCATGGCGAGCCAGATGGCTGATGCCGAATTGGAAAAAACTATTGCAAAGATTGATATCTCTACTAACAAAGAAGAATTAACCGCTTCTGGTGAGGTATTGAAATTTGACGGGTTTTTGAAGGTGTACCGCGAAGGAAAAGACGAAGAGGATGAAGAAGAAAATACAGAAGGTATGTTGCCGCCACTAACAGTAGGACAAAAACTCCCGCTGAAAGAAATGAAAGCAACAGAACGTTTCAGCCGTCCCGCACCCAGATATACAGAAGCATCGCTGGTAAAAAAAATGGAAGAGTTGGGCATAGGCCGCCCTTCTACTTATGCCCCTACCATATCTACCATATTAAAAAGAGGCTATGTAGAAAAAAGAGATAAAGAAGGAACGCTAAGAACCTATAGCGTGTATCTATTGAAAAAAGACGCTGTTACAGCCAAGCAGGAACAGGAAACTACCGGAGCTGAAAAATCTAAGCTATTCCCTTCAGATCTGGGGTTGGTAGTTACTGATTTTTTGAAACAGTATTTTGAAGATATCATGGACTATGGCTTTACCGCCAAGATAGAAGAAGACTTTGATGATGTGGCAGAAGGGAAAATGAAGTGGAACAAAATGCTCAAAGACTTTTATAGTCCGTTTAAAAAAGATGTAGACAATACAATTGAAACAGCTGAACGTATTAAAGGCGAAAGAGAGCTAGGAAAAGATCCTGAATCGGGCAAACCGGTAGTTGCCCGCATGGGTCGTTATGGACCGATGGTACAAATAGGCAGTGCTGATGATGAAGAGAAACCTCGCTTTGCTAAAATACAAGCCGGCCAAAGTATAGAAACCATCACATTTGAAGAAGCGATGGACTTGTTTAAAATTCAAGACACTTTTGGTGAACATGAAGGCAAAAGCATTTCCGTAGGTGTGGGACGTTTTGGTCCTTATGTAAAATGGGGAGATGACTTTATTTCCATACCCAGAGGCACTGAGCTTTCCACAGTGGATCTTGATAAAGCGATAGCGATAATAGAAGAGAAAAAAATAGCTGACGCACCTATTGGAACATATAATGATAAACCTGTCACCAAAGGTACAGGACGCTTTGGCCCTTATATTAAATGGGAAGGTATTTTTATTAATGTTCCGCGTCGTTACAATTTTGATAAGCTCAGCAAAGCAGATATCAAAGAACTAATAGATGCTAAAGTAGAAAAAGAAGCTAATCGCTATATCCAGCATTGGCCGGAAGAAAAGATATCAGTAGAAAATGCAAGATGGGGGCCTATTGTAAAATTTGGCAAAAAAATAGTGAAGCTGCCTCGCAAAGCAGATGATACAAAGTACACTGCTGACGATTTAAAAGAGGTATCGCTGGAGCAGGTAAAACAATTTATAGAAATAGAACTACCCGGAGCTTTCGCAAAAAAGATTCCCGCCAAAAAAACTGCTACTAAAAAAGTAGCAGCAAAAAAAGCGGCCACGAAAAAGGCTGCACCTAAAAAGAAGAAAAAATAATACTACTACTCTTTTTATAAAAAGCACTGACCTATCCAGTCGGTGCTTTTTTAGTTAACCAAAAAACCTCTTACTTTTTACTTAAAAAGAATAACTGCCAGTTTATAGAAAATTTATTTTAACCGAATAAGAATATTGCTTTGCAACAGCTATTACCCATGAAACTATGTTACTACTATCTTGCTAAACGCATTGCTGTCCCCATCTGTGGAAAAGTTTGATGTGGTAATCTGCGTATAGCAATTGAACTTGTGAAGCAATTCATGATCCCTAATAAAGAAATAACTGCATTACTTCATTTAATTGACGACCCCGATAAAGAGGTTTTTGATGCAGTATCGGAACGCATTGCTGATTACGGCAAACCCATTATACCAAGCCTTGAACATCTTTGGGAAAACTCTCCGGAGCCGCATGTGCAGGAACGCATAGAACAACTTATTCACAAATTACACTACCGCGATCTTTGTGAAGACATGAATGAATGGGCTCTATCCGGTCATCATGATTTAATTGCCGGCGCATTATTAGTATCCAAGTTTCAATACCCCGATCTTAGTGCCGCTTCTGTACTTACAGAAATAGAAAAAATTAGACGAAACATATGGCTGGAACTAAATAATTATCTTACTCCACTGGAACAGGTAAACGTAATGACGAGTATCCTTTACGGTTATTATGGATTAAAAGGGAACGAGATTAGTTATAGCGAACCCAATGATTTTTTATTTCACAAGATGCTGGAAATAAAAAGAGGCAACCAGCTTTCTAATGGCTTACTATACTTACTCATGGGTGAAATGCAGGACATTCCTGTTAAAGCGATTAGTATACCCCGCCAGTTTATCCTCGCTTATTTTCAACCGGGTTACTCCGATGAAACACAGCCCGACTTTAGAGACAAGATACTTTTCTTCATCGATCCTATATCAGGCCAGGTTTTTACACATGACGACGTAGAGAATTACTTCAAACGATTAAAGCTCGTTCCCGAATCTGATTACTTCCGGCCACTTGCTAGTAAAAAAGTTATTCAGCACCTCCTGAACGAGTACAGTAAATGTTTTGATGAAGAAAAAGTGGCTTACAAAAAACAGGAACTACAACAACTGGCATCTTTACTCGATTAAGTACTTACATATAGTATCATTAAAAGTACGTTTTCCTCACTGCCCTATAATGCTAGATCAAAAACTATCGATTGCTGGCATCACTTTTGGTTGATTTAGCGTAGTATCTATCACTTTTAAACCCCAACAAATATGAAAGTCGACATTGGTATCTCCGAAAAAAACAGACAGGCGGTAGCTCTTGAGCTCAATAAACTGCTGGCAGATGAACATATTTTGTACAACAAAACAAAAAACTACCATTGGAGCATAGAAGGCCCCAGTTTTATGGAGTTTCATAAACTGTACGAGACACAGTACACACAACTTGCCGGAGTCATTGATGAAATAGCCGAACGTATCCGCACCATCGGCCATTTTGCAGAAGGGCGCCTCAAAGAGTTATTAAAATTAGCTAGTCTGGAAGAACCGCCCGCACCTACTAATCAAACCGAACAAATAGAAAATCTGGAAACCGACCACGAAACTTTGATTAAACGCCTGCGAAAACTCATAACCGAATTTGACGAAAAAAATAAAGATGCAGGAAGTGCTGATTTCATAACTGGTCTTTTAAAGCAACATGAAAAAATGGCTTGGATGCTGCGAAGCTATTTGCGATAGAACAAACACGTCACATTTATAAAGAAAGAGGCCAATACAAAATTGTATTGGCCTCTTTTGAATTTTATCAATAAACAAGTTACTTACAGTTCCAGTTTCCATCCTTCACGGTACTGCCTTTTTACAAATTGATTAGCTTCTTCAAAATTTGTAATTCGCATATTAGCCGCATCCCACAATAACTTTTTACGTCCTGTAAATTTAGTTTTGCCCCAGCCTGATATAGAAGGATCCATATACAATGCACTGCGGATAGCGAGGTTACCCATCAGGATACTTTCTGTGAAAGGTCCTGCATATTCAAAAGGAGAACTTGTTACCCCCTTACCATAACCTGCTATGCAAGCATTCACCCATTGCAAGTAGTGACCGCCTTCTCCGCCGGGTACACGTGCTATGGTTTGTTTAATAGCTTTGGCACTTTCATTTTTAGAAAGCGGCAGCAATCTCGGCCTTCCTCCATAACAATCTGCCAGTAACTTTCCTTTTGTACCAATAAACAACACACCTCCATCCCAGTTGCCAAATTCTTCTTCTGGCAATAATTCATCAGGACGCTTAGGCAATAAACCTCCATCATACCAGGATACTTTTAAGATGCCTTTTTTATCTTTTCGAGGATATTCTAAATGTATAACAGAAGCCACAGGACAGCTATCTGCAAAATTAGCTTCCTGATTCATACCCGTCCATTGGTTGGCAATGC
>CAZPPM010000064.1:0-17701 GCA_964588445.1 uncultured Citrobacter sp. | reverse complement strand
AAGGCTTTCATATTGCACATTTTAAGTTATTCAAATATACTGCTTTTGGTATAATTTAGCCGGTGCTCAAACGTCAATGGAACGATAAAATCTTCAATCTAAACCCGGCTGACTTTAACCAGTTGGTTCTAGAAGTATTTCATTTCCAATACCAGCATAATACTGTCTATAACGCATTTGTGAAGGCACTTGGTATAGCCCCTGCTACTATAACATCACCGTCTTTCATTCCCTTTTTACCTATCCGTTTTTTTAAAAGCCATCGGGTAATAACAACAGATTTTGCGCCTGCTACTTACTTTGAGAGTAGCGGAACCACCGCTACCGCCACGAGCCAGCATTACATAAAGGATCTTGCCATATATGAGCAAAGCTTTTTAACGGGCTTTAACCTTTTTTATGGCGTGCCGGGTGACTGGTGCGTTATCGGTCTTCTTCCATCTTATCTGGAGAGGGGTAATTCGTCGCTAGTGTATATGGTTCATGATTTGATCCAAAAAAGTAACCATCCTGATAGCGGCTTTTATCTAAACGAATTTGATAAACTGGCCATACTCCTACAAGAGCTAGAACGTAGAAAGCAAAAAACGATCGTTATTGGAGTAACATTTGCCTTGCTTGATTTTGCAGAAAAATTCTCCTTCCCTTTGCAACATACTGTTATAATGGAAACGGGAGGCATGAAGGGGCGGAGAGAAGAGCTTACCCGCCCGGAAGTACATCTCCTTCTGAAAAAATCTTTTTCATTGGATAATATTCATTCCGAATATGGAATGACAGAATTGCTATCGCAAGCCTATTCAGATAAAAATGGAATTTTTCAAACGCCTCCATGGATGAAAGTTTTTGTGAGAGAGGAGGAAGACCCCTTAACGGTGCATGACGCTCCCATCCTTGGTAAAAAATCGGGTGTCGTAAACGTAATTGATTTGGCCAATGTGTATTCATGTAGTTTTATTGCCACAGACGATGCAGGAGTATTATATCCTGATGGTAATTTTGAAATTTTAGGAAGAATAGATAACAGCGATATAAGGGGATGTAGCCTTATGACAGTGTAACCCCAATTTTTCTATCATTACTATTATTTTCCCTAGAAGGTTGGCTTTCCTCTTAATAATTTTGTATCCATTCTTTAAACTGAGGCGCCATTTCCTGACTCACAATAACATAATGATTTAACTCTGGAAGTGTTAGTTCTATTTGCAATTTTACTTTTTCAAAAGCTTTAAAGCTGCGTATGAAATTGATATTGACAATGTATTGCCTGTTGGCTCTGAAAAAGACAAACGCATCCAGGTACTCATCCAGCTCTGTGAGGTTCTTATCAGAAAGGTATTTCTTCCCATTCTTATCGAGTACATAAACTATTTTATTCTCTGTATAAAATAATACAATATCCTCCGTGAGCAAGGATATGTTTTCAATACCTTTTTTTACCAGTAGTCTTTTTTTCTTATTTGTTCCTACATATTGGAATAACTGCTTTAAAGGATGATATCCTGTAAAATGATGTTGTAGCATTTTGTACTTATTCAACGCTTTTTTTAATTCTTCCTTTTGTATAGGTTTTAGCAGGTAATCAATACCGTTACATTCAAAAGCGTTCAGCATAAATTCGTCATAGCTGGTAGTGAAAATAACGGGTATGTGAATTTCCTGTTTCGTGAAAATTTCGAAGGAAATACCATCTGGTAACTGTACATCGCTAAAGATGAGGTCGATTTCATTTTTTTTTGACAAGTATTCAATGCTTTCTTTTACACTGGATAATCGGGCAGCCACCTGCACATTATTTTCTACGGCTTGTAGTGCGCTAATTAAATTCTCCTGTGCGGGCTTCTCGTCTTCAATAATAACTGCGTTTAACATGGCAATAGTTTTTAGTTTAAGTAGTAAGTGGGAGTTTGACTATATAACTCTCCTTTGTTTTTCGTATGATGATATTTTTCTTGAAAAGGATTTTATATCGCGCATTCAGGTTGCTAAGTCCTATTCCGGTAGAGCTAACTGAAGATGTTTTGGCCATAATGTTGTTTGAGATTTCCAGAAACTTTTCTTCTTTTTTGATATGCACAATAAGTGGATGCTGTTCTGTGAAATCATTATGCTTTACAGCATTCTCTACCAGGATTTGTAGCGCAAAGGGAGGTAACAGTAGCTGCTCATTTTCTTTCGGAATGTTTTTATATAGCTCTAGTTTGTTCTCATGGCGTATATGTAAAAGATAGAAATAATTGTCGACAAAATCTAATTCTTCTTTGAGAAAAATCAGCTCCTTGTTTTTATTTACGAGAAAATATTTATAAACCGTGGCCAGTCTATTGTTAAAAGTATAAGCCTGTTCAGGATTGTTTTTAATTAGATAATTGAGAGCCGTGAGTGAGTTGAAAAGAAAATGAGGGTCCATTTCTTTACTCAATATCTGCAATTCTGCATGTACTCTTTCTTTGTCCAGCACATCAACAATGCGGCTATCAATTTCTCTTTCCTTGCTTAGGTATAGAATTTCATAAACAAGCGTAAAAAGAATAGCAGCGATAGCACAAAAGGATAAAAATCGTAGTGAGGATGCCCAGGTAAACGTCTCTGTAGTTATACTGAACCATATTGCTAAGGATAAGGTGCCAATACAGGCAGTGTACCAAACGGAAATACTACATATTGTGAGGATTTTAAATAACGTGCCTGATAGAGAAGCGTAAAACAGTCTCAATTTGTAATGAATCCAATTACAACCCTGCCAGATTAAAAAGGAAATAAAAAGACAATAAATATTGTAGAGTATAAGGGATAGAAAAGAGTAATTAGCGTAAGTGATTATCCCGGAGAGATATGGAAGTAGTACCCCCAATAGAGGAATAAAAATAACTTTCAACATGAGATCTTTTATCATAGCAGTAATGGCTTTTGATTTGACCGAGGCCGCTGTTTTTACTCATGTGTGATTTGACTATCCTAAAACGATAGAATTCATAAATCTATTAGTTGTGATTGTTAACATTTTAAAAAAAATGTTTCATGGTACTTTTTGCTATATAAGTGGCTATTAGCGATGTTATGGTTATTGCAAAGTAGCTGCATACAACTGTTAGAGTTAGTCTAGCAATTGCACAAAAAGATTGTTTCTTTTTTCTTCTGTTACAAATTTGGATAGCCCATAAGAGGGCTTTGGAGTTTTTTTTTCACGCCTGAGAAAGAGCCAAGCTTTTGCCATATATATCCTCTTTAAAATTGTTGCCATATAAAAAACTAAAGTGCTTATGATACGAAATTTATTATCCCTGCTATTGCTTTTTGGTTATGCTACATCTTTTGCTCAAAAAAGCATTACGGGCCAGGTAACGGATGAAAATGGAATTCCTTTATTAAATGCCTCTGTTACGGTGAAGGAAACAGGTGCGGGTGTTTCCACCAATGCTGAAGGGAGGTATACGATTCAGTTAACAGCGAGTGCTAAAACGCTGGTTTTTTCTTATGTAGGTCGCAAAACGCAAAACGAAAAAATAGAGAATAGAACCGTGATAGATGTATCTCTGGCAGTAGATGCGGGAGCAGTAGGAGAAGAAGTAGTGGTAGTCGCTTATGGTAACCAGAGAAGATCCAGCTTTACGGGTACGGCGTCAACGGTAAAGGCTGAAGCTATCGAAAATCGCCCTGTTACTTCTTTTGAGAAAGCATTGCAAGGCCAGGCACCGGGTATTACAGTACAATCAGCCTCCGGTCAGCCGGGAGCATCCAGTACTGTAAGAATAAGAGGTGTGGGTTCCTTTACTGCCTCCAATTCTCCGTTATATGTATTGGATGGTGTAGCAATTACAGAAGGAGATTTGTTGCAATCCGGATTTACCGGCAATGTGCTTTCTACATTAGATCCAAGAGACATTGAATCCGTAACAGTGTTGAAAGATGCTACAGCAGCAGGCTTGTATGGCTCACGAGCAGCCAATGGTGTGGTAGCTATTACTACAAAGAAAGGTAAAGCGGGTAAGTCGAGTGTAAACTTTACTGCCAACAATGGATTTTCATCTATTGCAGCCAACAGGCATTCTATCATGAATGGTCAAGAATATTTTAAATATTGGTGGGATTATTATTACGGACAAAATATTGCGAATGGAACTACTCCTGAAGCCGCAGCATTAGCGGCTAATACGAGTACTATTGCTGCTTTTAATAGTAATCCTTATAGTACAGCTCAGCCTTATGGAGCTAGTGGAGTGATAAACCCGGGTGTTTCATTACTATTTGATACGGACTGGAGAAATGCAGTGTTGCAACAAGGAAGAACGGAAGATTATAGCGTCGCCGTATCGGGTGGAAATGATAAAACCAAGTTTTATTTATCGGGAGGTTATGTTAGTCAAAAAGGTGTTGTTATTGCTTCGGACTTTAAGCGTTATTCTATGAAATTGAATATTGAAAACGCTACTACTAGTTTTTTAAGATTAGGAGTTAATACAACACTAGGATATACCGATCAAAATACGGCACCGGGGGGTGGTGGCGCTGCTAACCCTATTCGATTCTCAGAGCAAGCTGCTAGCGTATATCCTCTCTACTTATTGGATGCTGACGGCCGCCCCATTGCTGATCCTGCGGGAGGATATCGTTATTTCTACCGTACGCCTATTGCACTTGATTACAATCCAGTTGGCCTGGGTAAAAAGAATGTATATAATGCACGGACCGTACGTGGTATTACCAGTGGGTTTGCAGAGATTTCATTTTTGAAAGATTTCAAGATAAAATCATTAGGTACAATTGACTTTGTTGATATTTTAGAAACACAATATTATAATCCTGTGAATGGTGATGGCGCCGGTGTAAAAGGTAGAACAATAAAGTATAGACCCAGAGATATAACATTGACGATTACCAATACATTGAGTTATGACAAAAATTTTAGCGATCACAGTGTGAGTGTATTGCTAGGACAGGAAGCTGTTAAATCTCGTTATGAGAATGTTATTGCTAATGGTACAGGATTTCCCTTTGATGGAATAATAGAGCTAGCGTCTGCATCCACGCCGGTGGACGTAAGTTCAAGTATTAGAGAGAGAAGAATTTATTCCCTTTTTTCCAGAGTTAATTATGATTATGCAGACAAATATTATGTAACAGGTAGTGTGAGAAGAGATGGATCGTCTGTATTTGGTGATGAGTCAAAGTATGGTGTTTTCTGGACAGTAGGAGGTGGATGGCGCATAGGGAAGGAAAACTTTCTGGCAAATGCTTATTGGTTGGATGAGTTAAAATTAAAAGCCAGTTATGGTATATCAGGAAATGACAGAATAGGAGAATACCAGCGATTAGGGTTGTATGGCACAGGATGGAATTATGGTGGTAATCCCGGTATTACTTATTCTCAATTGGCTAATCCTTTATTGCGGTGGGAGCAAAATAAAGTATTGGACGTAGGTATAGAATTGGCGGTAGCTAAAAAGATACGTGCAGAGTTTACTTATTTCACGCGCCTATCAAGTGATGTATTGTTCAGTCAGCCATTATCATACCTCACAGGCTTTGCTTCTGTGATTACGAATCTTGCGAATATTAAAAATTCGGGTTTTGAAGGAATGATTGAGGCTACCATTATTGACAATAAAAATTTTAAATGGGTTTCCTCTGTCAATCTAACCACAACAAAAAATGTGATCCAGAAAATGACAGTAGATTCTATTATTCAAACAAACTTACGCTGGAAAGTAGGTAAAGATCGGTACCAATGGTATATAAGAGATTGGGCAGGTGTGGATCCTACAGATGGAGCGCCTACCTGGTATATGGACGAAGTAGTAGGAGGTGTAGCAACAGGAAAAAAAATAACTACCAAAAACTGGAACACGGCTACCCGCTATGAAATGGGATCTTCTCTCCCTAAGTTTTATGGAGGGTTTAATAACAATTTTACTTTCCAAAATATTGATTTAAGCATCCTGACATTTTTTAGTGTAGGGGCAAAAATTTATGATGTCTCAATGGCGCAGCTTATGCATGGAGGAGCTAATCCAGGGTATCAACTTTCTACTTTCGCATTCAATGCATGGAAAGAACCGGGACAGCTTACTGATGTTCCAAAGTTTGTCCCTAGAAATACCGACTTAGCTTCATCCACCTCTTCTCGATTTTTAGTTGACGGATCTTACCTGCGTTTAAAAAATATAGCATTGGGCTACCGGTTGCCTAAGCTAGTATTAGATAGGCTAGGTGTAGCTTCTTTCAGGGTATTTGTTTCGGCAGAGAATGTAGCAACATTTGCCAAGCATAAAGGAATGGATCCGGAAGTTGCTATTGGAGGTACATCAGAGAATAATGTGCCTATTGTAAAAACATTTACTGTAGGCGTGAACGTAGGGTTTTAATTATTGAAAAAGAAAGTAATTATGAAAAAAAGTAACATATTTATCATTCTTGCAATTGTAATAATATTTGCGAGTTGCAAAAAGGAATTTTTGGATACGCGTCCTTTCGCTTCTATTGATGAGGCCGGCGCTTTTAGTAGTCCGGAACGGGTACAAGCTGCTATGACGGGATTATATGATTTGGTAACAACTAGTTCTTTCAACACGCATATTGCCCTTACCACAGATATTAAGGGAGGAGATATGGTGCTTGTAAGTGCTGGTAACTACAGCCGATTCGTTACCGAATACAGGTTTTTACAAACACCCACTGCAGGATATGGCGTGAATTTTTGGTCAGGGGCGTATAAGTTGATTACGAATTGCAATGTAGCGATTGCACGACTTCCCAATGCACCTATAGAGGAAGGGGCCAAGAAAGACTACCTCGCTGAGGCAAGAGCTTTGCGAGCATGGGCGCATTTGCACTTGGTGCGTTTATTTGCACAGCCTTTTGCCTATGATCCTACTGCGCCTGGTATTCCTATTGTAGACAAGGTGCTCGTTCCCAGTGCTACAATTCCCGGCAGAGGTACTGTAAGAGATGTATATAATTTTATAACAGACGACTTGGTTTTTGCTAAGCAAAACATGCTTGCAACAAGAGCTAATAATAGCGGCAGGTTAATTTTGAATAGCGTGAATGGGCTTTTGGCAAGAGTATATCTGGATCAGCAAATTTGGGATAAGGCGGCTGAGCATGCAAAGCTGGCCAGAACAGGTTATCCTCTTGCAGCCGCCTCTACTTTATTAAATGGTTTTGTAGATAGAACATCGGAGTGGATATGGACATTAATTTATCGCTCTGATGATAATACAGGTTTTTTACAAATAGCATCATTTCAAGAACCGTATGATATAGGGTATAGCACGTTTAGAGCCACGACGGGTTTTCTTAATCTTTTTGCCGAGAATGATATTAGAAGAAGGCAGTTTTTTGTAAATAAACAAAAAGTAGCTAATCCTGCTGTAGGGGAAGCATTGCAAAGGGATACCGTTGCTTATTCACGAGATGGTTATTTAATGAATAAGTTTTTTTTCAGAAGCTCTTGGGATTTAAATGTTCCAATGATGCGCTCGGCTGAAATGCTTTTAATAGAAGCAGAGGCGGAAGCAGAGCAAGATCATGATGGACTTGCACAGGATGCACTTTTTGAAGTACAGCGTCGGGCAATTCCAGATGCGGTAAAGTCAACCAATACCGGAGCCGCATTAAAAATGGAAATACGTGATGAGCGTAGAAAAGAATTGTATGGCGAAGGGTTTCGATTTTATGATGCCATGAGAAAGAAAGAAACTCTTGTTCGCACAGCGCCGGACCATTGGAGTCCTGTAAGTCTTGCACCGGGTAATTATTTAAATATTTTGCCAATACCTCAGGAGGAAAGAGAAGTGAGCGGCATTCCTCAAAATACTGGATATCCGGATTAATTAAAGTAAGCGTGTTATTCAATAACAAAAACCGTGTCCTATCTGGATACGGTTTTTGTTTTATCAGTAGAATAAATTGTTTCAGTATATAAATTTCATGTTCAGGTAAATGCTGTTTTATCTATTCAAGTATTAGGCAGAACTTTAGTTTGTTATTAGCAAGAGCGTTTTTAAATAATAAAATTAATCATAGTTTTCTCATGTGAATGGTCCGATATGACCTACGCAGGTGGTTGTCTAGCCGACCTGCTTTTTTATTTTCCGCCTCCAGGGCAATGCGTTTTTAGATAGTCTGTAAATAGTTTAGACAAGTGAGCAATGGTTCCCTGTCCTTCATTAATGCTATGTGACCGGTTAGGGTAGCTCATCATCTGGAATTGTTTTCCCTGTTTTATCAATTCATTTATCAAACGTTCTGTCCCCTGATAATGTACATTGTCGTCACCGGTGCCATGGATGATTAATAAATTTCCTTTTAAGTTTTTAGCATGCGTAATAGGAGAGCCGTCAATAAAGGGTTTTTTATTTTCCTGAGGTAATCCCATATAGCGTTCCTGATAAATATTATCATACAAGAGCTGATCTGGAACAGGCGCAATAGCGATACCGGTTTTATAAATATCAGGATACTGAAAAAGTAAGTTAAGAGTGGTAGAGCCGCCGCCACTCCAACCGTGTACGGCAATTCGTACAGTGTCTACGAATGACCATTGCATTATTTTTTTAGCCGCCATTGCCTGGTCTCTGATGTTAATGATGCCTATGTTTTGATAAATAGCTTTGCGCCAGGCAGCGCCTTTAGGAGAAGGAGTGCCTCTTCCATCAAGGCTTATTTGTATATAGCCATCGCCAGCCATGTCTCCTACGTATAATGAGGTTCTGGCATTACCGGCTGCATCTTTCACAGTAGCGCTTGCCGGCTCTGCATAAACATAAAAAACAACAGGATACTTTTTGGCGCTGTCAAAATTTTTAGGTTTTATCATCCAGCCGTCCAGAGTAACATTGTCTTCGGTAGTAACCTGTATCATTTCAACATTACTGCTACCGGTCATAATATTATTATTCTCTTTGATGGTCTTGTGCTGGGGTAGGCTCACCCAGTCGGATACACGCTGGTTTTTGTGATTTGAAAAAGTATGGCTGGCAAAATTTCCTAAGGGAGATATAATGTAATTATGTGTGCCTTCCTGTTCTATGGGCGATACAAGTTCTAATTTGCCATTTCCTTGCAAGGATGTTTTGTATAAATATTGTTGAGTAGCATTTTTGGGCGAAGCCAGAAAGTAAACATATCCTTCCTTTTCGTTAATAGCTCTAAGGCTAATAACATCGTAATCTCCTTTTGTAATCAACGTTTCTTTTTTGCCATCGTTTTGAATACGGTACAAATGTCGCCATCCGTCTTTTTCTGATAATAGCAGGAATTCTTTTCCTTTATTAATCCACTTCCAACCATTGCCGTCAGTAGGGATAACATCAATCCAGGAAGTGTTTTTTTCTGTATACACAGGTGTTGTCTGTCCATTTTGTATGGAGCATACGTACACTGTAGTTTCATTTTGCTTACGTGTAAGCTGTTGTAGCATGATAGATTTGCTATCGCTCATCCACTCCATTGCGGGAACGTAATGTTGCTGCGGATCACCAGGAATGTTCATCCAGGTAGTAAAGGCCGTATCAATAGGAGTAACACCAACTTTATAAGGCGAAGGAGGTTCGCCTACTTTGGGATACTCCACCGGTATGGTAAATGAGTAGAGTGAATCTGTGTTATTGATCATCAGGAAATTTCTGATTTGTCGTGCATCTATTTGCCAATAGGCAATATGCTTGCTATCGGGGCTCCAGCGAAAACCGTCTCTACAATTGAATTCTTCTTCATATACCCAATCAAAAGTGCCATTGATAAGGCGATCGGTGCCATCGGTAGTAACAGCTATAGTATTGCCGGTGCTAATATCTTCTACGTAAATATTGTGACCACTTACATACGCTACTTTTAAGTTGTCAGGCGAAAGCTTCGCAAACATGAGGGAGGAAGCGGGCTTGTCTTTCCCAATCTGACGCAAATTTTTTGTTTTTATATCCAGTATCCAATAGTCTCCACGTGTATCCAAGCGCCATACTTTTTTTGTATTGGTATAGATTAAAAGCAGTTGCTCATTCGTACTAAAAGAAAAATCGCGAATAGCTAAAGGAGCTTGCTTTCCTGAAGGTTTTAATACATCTGCTACAATAAGCTCTGTACGGGAAAAAGAAGGTAGGCTGTATTTTATGATAGCGCCGTTTTCAGTAGTGTAATAGGCATTTCCTTCTGTATTCCATTTGATGCTATTACGTTGTGAAAATAACGTAAGACTGAAAAATAATGGTAGGAAAGCTATATACTTTTTTAATGACTGCATGATAATCGTTTCTTTGATTAAAAGTTTACAGAAGGCTTTGCTTCCAGTTGTATAGGTTTGATATAGTAAAAGTTTTCGATAGACGCAGGGGTTATCCATCTGGAAGCATCTACAGAGATATTCTTCTTTTGCCATTGATCAGATGGGTAGAGCAGGAGGCTGGTGGATGCATCTTTGAGTGTAATAGGTAGATTAAATCCTTTTACACAATTGGTATAGCGATAAAAAAGTTCTTGTTTATCAGGAGTAATGTAAAATTCAAAATCAGGTATCTGCGTAGTATGTAGATATTGATAAAAAACCCTTTGGTAATCAAAACCCGCTTTTTTGCTAATATAGCGTTCTACCTGTTGTCCCGTTACGATTTTATGATAAAAATCTTTATTTAATCCTCTTAATATATCTCTGAATAATGCATCATTATTTAGGCCATGTCGTATGCTATGCAGCATGTTGCTGGGTTTAGGATACATATCGCTACTACCCTGTGCGTTGACATTGTAAGCGGGAATAATCGGTTTATCATTTCTAATGCCTTTGCGAATGCCTTTGTTGTAAGCATCGCCTGCTTCTTTTCCAAAATGATATTCTACAAATAATGTTTCACTGTAGTTGGTAAAGCCTTCATGCACCCACATATCAGCAAGATCGACAGAGGTGATATTGTTGCCAAACCATTCATGTCCGCTTTCGTGTACCACAATAAAATCCCATTTCATTCCCCATCCAGTACCACTGGCATCTCTTCCTCTATAACCGGGCTTATACCAGTTGCCATAAGAAACTGCACTCTGGTGTTCCATACCGGTGTGAGAGGTTTCGATAAGCTGATAGCCATCTTCATAAAAAGGGTAAGGACCAAACCAATGTTCAAAAGCTTTGAGTGTATTATGTACTTCTCTCGGCATATAGTCTTTGGCAATAGGAAGATTATAATCCAATACCCAATAAGTAAGATCCAGGTTGCCCTTTTCTCCTGAATACACTTCAGAGAAATTGACGTATTTACCAATGTAGGGAATGATGCAGTAGTTATTGATGGGGTTGCTGACAGCCCATTTATAGGAAGTTGTTTTGTCTGCATTATTTATTTTTGACACCAGACGACCGTTACCAATTCCTACAAGTGTATCCGGAACAATCATGGTAAGGCTGGCGCCCTTATCAGGTTCATCGCTTTGATGATCCTTGCAGGGAAACCAAATGGAAGCTCCCAATCCCTGACAGGCAACCGTCATCCAGGGACGGTTCAGCGAATCTTTTGCCCATATCCATCCGCCATCCCAAGGAGCTCTTTTTGCTTCATGTACTTTACCACCATAGTAGAGGGTAAGTTGATAAGTCTTGTTTTTTTTCTGTTTGGGTACGGTAGCCCACCAGGTATTACCGTCTTGGGTGAAGGTGAGAGGTGTTTTATTTTCCCAGATAGCGCTATCTATTCGCAAAGGTTCTTGTAAATCTATCTGTATTTTTTTGTTAACAGCTTTTTGCGTTGTAGTATAAGTAATAGTAGTTTGCCCTGTGATTGTTTTTGTTTCGTAATCCGGTTTTACTGTAATATCATAGCGTTGTACATCCCACCAGTTTCTTCCATCTGTAATAGATCCCCGCAATGTATCTGCACGGGAGAAAATAGGCGTTGTTGCGTCTTGTGCAATCAAATGGCTGCTATAAATAAACAGATAAATTAAAAAGAATAGTTTTTTCATTATTGCTTTGAAATAGTTGATTTCGAGTTTTTCAAAAATACAGGATATAGCTGCTGCTAAAATGCAAAAATTATCTTTTTATCTACCTATATTGTCAACTTAGAAAAAGCGAGAGAGTTAAAATGCCTTTTGCATATATTCTTTCTGATATTGCTTAGGAGATTTGCCGGTTGTTTTTTTGAAAACACGATTAAAGCTTACTGCACTGCTAAAACCGGAATCGAAAGCAACAGACGATATGCTTGTAAAGTGAGTGCTTACAATCCGCTTGCAGGCTTCGCTGATGCGTACTTCATTTAGAAACGTAACATAAGTTTTGCGTGTATGTTTTTTAAAATAGCGGCAAAAGGCTTGTGGCGTAAGGTGCGCAATACTTGATATTTGTTCTAATGTAATATTTTCGGTATAGTGATCCATCGTGTATTTGTAGATATCATTCATGCGTAGTCCTTCCTGTTCGGTAAAGTTGGAAGTAGTAGAAACAGAAGCCAATGGCTCTAAGCCTTCTACTGCGGACAATTTATCCAACAGGTCTAAAAAAAGAATTAGCCTGGTTGTTGGTTTTGCTTTCTGAACTTTTTGAATCAGCTCCGTAATAAGCGAAAATTTTGCGGATGGAAGTTTTAATCCATTCGCAGCAGAAGTAAGAAATGTTTGGATATGTTTCATTTCTGGCAACTCCAGCACGGATCCTAAAAGACCTTTAGGATTAAAAAAAAGGGTGATCGCTTGTACTTGTTTTTTGCTATTGGATTCAAAGTAGTCGGAAGGATTTTTAAAAATATGTGCCTGATTACCGCCTATCAGGTATACATCTCCTTTTTTAAAAGGCTGCATATAGTCTCCTACGATTAAAGTGCCATCCCCCTCAACGATCCAGCTAAGTTGCATTTCTGTATGGCGATGCAGGTAATTATAGAAAAAAGGAAGCTTATCTACTTGTACAACAACAGTACTCTTATGTGCAACCGGTATGGTAAATGCAACAACTTTCATTCCTCGAATTTACCAAAATTGCAAAGAAATACGGTAAAAACTATTTGGATATGGCAAAATGGGTAAAATCTAAGCATTGTTGGTCAAAAGCCAGCATGCCCAATAATTATTTGACCTAAGGATGAAAGGTGAAACATAACCATGCAATCGGAGTTTGGGTAAAATGAATAAAGAAACTTTAGTGATCTTCTTACCCTTGTCCGGTAATATAATTTTGTAAATGATTGATGGTTTCTTTTTGTGCCAGAATGGTTTCTTTTACCACATCACTCATGGAGATGATACCTACTAATTCTTCTTTTTCAAATACGGGCAAATAACGTATGTTTTTTTGTGTCATAAGTGTCATGCAATGTTCAATGGAATCGGTAGGTGCAAGCGTAGGAAGATCGGAAGACATGATTTCAGAAACTTTAGTAGTAACAGAATGTTTTCCTTTAAGAATTACTTTACGGGAATAATCACGTTCTGTAACAATACCTAGGTATTTGCCGTGCTGTAGAACAATAAGCGACCCGATATTTTTTTCGGACATAATTTGTAAGGCGTCCAGTACAAATGTGTCGGGTGAAACACTGATAGGATATACTCCTTTACGAGCCAGAATAGATGAGATTTTTGTCATACAGCGAAGGTTTTTGGTTATTGGAATTTACGGATAAAAAAGCAGGCGGAAAAAAGTTTTTCCCGCCTGTGCCTTGCTGCAAGTATATTTTATTAGTTCAACAACGGATTCTGTTCGATCTCGTTGATATCAATTTCGTTATAATCTCTGATAATGTTATAGAGGGTGCCTCTTTCCACTGGCCTGCGACGAGCCTGCTTGATGAGTGTAACCAATTGAGCCGTAGTCATGGAGGGCGTTTGCTCTTCTGAGCCTGCCATCGAATAAATTTTGGTTGTGTCATCAATAGTGCCGTCAATATCATTGACACCAAAGGACAGTGTCAGCTGGGCATTATTACGTCCCAACATAGGCCAGTAGGCTTTAATATGCGGGAAATTGTCCATGAAAATACGAGCAATGGCATACATCTTCATGTCTTCTATCAAGGAAGATTCCGCAACATGGCTCATGTCATTTTCTTTGTTGCGAAATTTAAGGGGAATAAATGTATTGAAACCGCCTGTAGTATCCTGCAACTGGCGTAGACGTTCCATATGATCAACGCGGTGGCTGTAGTTTTCTATATGGCCATAGAGCATGGTGGCATTGGAATGCATACCCAGCCGATGAGCTGTTTCGTGTATATGCAGCCAGCCGGTACCGTCTATTTTATCAGCGCATATTTGTTCTCTTATCTCGGGGTGAAAAATTTCAGCTCCACCACCCGGCAGAGAGTCAAGGCCCGCTTCATGCAGGTATTGCATACCTTCTTGTACCGTTTTCTTTGCTTTTCTAAACATATAATCCAATTCTACTGCCGTAAAGCCTTTAATATGGAGGTCGGGACGATGGGTTTTGATTTTACGCATGAGCTCTGCAAAAAACTCGAGATTCATCTTAGGGTGTACGCCGCCTACAATATGCACTTCTGTTACCGGCTTACCGTCATATTTTTTTACGATATCCATCATTTGCTCCAGCGATAATTCCCAGCCTTCGTCGCGATGCGCATATACACGGCTATACGAGCAAAAATGACAGGAGTACACGCATACATTCGTAGGCTCAATATGAAAATTACGGTTGAAGTAGGTAACGTCTCCGTGCTTTCTTTCCCGGATAGCATTCGCCAAGGAGCCTAAAAAAGGTAATGAGCCTCTTTCAAAAAGAATAACCGCTTCTTCTGCCGTGATGCGCTGCTCCAGTTCTACTTTTTTAGCAATAGCAGCGAGTGCTGTATCGGATGTTACGGTCAATAGGGGGGACAATGTATTTGCCATAATAATGTATAAGATAAGAATCGGGTGCAAAAATACGGCTCTCTCTAACAACAGAAGGCATGTATTTATGTTCACCAAATTTTGGATAGAAATTACTTAAACCCGGAAAATACTTATCTTACCTTGTCATTTATTCAAAACTAACAACGGCTCAATGAATAGTAAAGTCAGGCTGATTCTGCTGAATTTCCTCCAGTTTTTTATATGGGGCTCTTATCTTACTTCTTTAGGAGGCTATCTATACGGCACACTTCAATTTAAAGGAAGTGATATAGGGCTTGTATTTATGACGATGGGCATTGCCTCTATTTTTATGCCTACGTTGCTGGGTATTGTGGCTGACAGGTGGATGAATGCAGAACGAGTATTGGGTATTAGCCATTTGTTAGGGGCCGTGGCTTTATGGTGGGCCTCTACGGTAAATGAACCTCATACGATGTTTTGGGTAATGTTATTGGTGAGCATGACGTATATGCCTACGATAGGATTAAATAATACAGTATCCTATATTGTTCTTCAAAAAAGCGGACAAAATCCGCAAACGGCTTTTCCTCCCATACGTGTTTGGGGTACTATCGGATTTATTTGTGCTATGTGGTTTGTTGATATTTTTCATTGGACATTGAGCCCTGTACAATTAAAAGTGGCCGCTATCGCTGCATTGATCACCGGCCTCTATGCTTTTACGATTCCTGCAGGAATGCCGGAAAAAACGGCCAAGCAAAAATCGCTGCTTTCTACATTAGGCTTGGATGCGTTTGTTTTATTCCGGCAGCGAAAGATGGTTGTCTTTTTTATGTTTTCCATGCTACTGGGGGCCGCCTTACAAATAACCAACCAATGGGGCGTTCCTTTTATTGATCATTTTAAACATATAGAAGCGTACACCGATTCGTTGGGGGTACGCTATCCTAATATTCTTGTATCTATCTCACAAATTTCGGAAACAGTATTTATTCTGGCTATACCTTTCTTTCTTGGAAAGTTTGGTATCAAAAAAGTAATGCTCATCAGCATTTTTGCATGGGTATTACGTTTTGGTTTATTTGGTTTTGGTGATCCTGGTACAGGGTTGCCGCTATTGATTCTCTCCATGATTGTGTATGGAATGGCTTTCGATTTCTTTAATATATCGGGTTCCCTTTTTGTAGAGAGAGAATCGCCCAAGCAAATAAGAGCCAGCTCGCAAGGGTTGTTTATGCTAATGACAAATGGTATTGGTGCTATAGTAGGTAGCTTAGGGAGCGGATGGATTGTAGAGCTATACACTACCAATGGACTTACCGAATGGAAAACGGTGTGGCTACTATTTGCAGGCTATGCATTAGTACTCGGTCTTATTTTCCCATTTGTATTTAAGTATAAACATGAGCCGGGTAAGTTGGTTAGTTTGAAGCATTAGAGGTGTTTTTTTAAATGTATGAAGCCGTCCAAATTCCTATAACAGGTTGGAAAGTATTCTATTTGCTAAAATTGAAAAATGAAGGGTAGTAAAAAAATGACAAATTGCCAAAATGGCTTTATTGTATTTTTTAGCTGTAGCTATATTATATCTATTAGGTTTATTCTTGTTTAAAGGGCCTATTCAAATAGAGGATTTTCCTGTTTTTAGAAATATGTAAATGGGTAAGTGTTTAATTAACCTTACACAGTAATATGTTAGGAATAAGAATTATTATCTGTGGTTTTTTATACAATATTATGTGGAGTAACAGTGTTTTTATTGTTAATAAAGCAATTCAATTAAATCTTCGTTATAATTGAATGATGTTATTGTCCATTTTTTTTCATTATAGTAAAGTGTGAAATCGAATTTTAAATAATATTGGTCAAATCTAAGGACGTAAAATCGTTTTGATAAAAAGTTCTTTACTTTTCGTTCAAAAATAAATTCCGATGAAATTATATTGCCGTAAGTTGGAAATATTGTGTTGATTTGATTATTGACAGTTTGCTCTAATGTGTCAAGTGTAGAGGAGGCTATTGCAGAGTTTTGCTTTAGTAATGTTATGGCTTCTGAAATTTTTCCTTCTGCGAAGTTTTGCATGAATTTGTCACATATATTGTCAATGCGTTCTTTCTCTTTATTTTCGATTTGTTTTTGTTTACATGAAATGAAAATAAGCAAAAGAAAAATTGGGGGCAATAATCTAAACATTATTAAACTACTTTGATAAGTAATACAATACTTCTTCAGTTTTTGTGCTGTACACTACGATATCTGCGATACTAAGATATGTCCCATTTGCTGGTACATTTTTAAGAAATCAAATGCATTCCATGTTTCAACAAATTTTTCATTCACAAATCTTCCAGAGGTGATACCGCTGAAATGCACACTGCTTCCATCAACACTAACGCCTGTAACGGTGCAATAAAGGGTAGATACTTCATCATTGCTTACGATATTCTCCACCTCTAAATGCAATTGTTTAAAGTTCTTTTTAATATTTTGGTAAAAACTTACAAAAGCTTCTTTGCCGATAGCAATACCGCTAGGGTCTAGTCCATGTATGACAATATCCTTATCAATTACTTCATCTATATAGTTTGTATTGGATTGGTTCCAAACTTCTTCAATCCATTTGCTATAAAGTTGGTAGGCTTTCATGGCAAGTTCTTTTTTGAAAGATAGAAAATGTTTAGGGATAATAGAATCAGTAAATAAAAAAAAGTGACCCCTTGAGGCCACTTTATATGATAAAGAAGTTTTATAAGTTACTTGCTTTTGCTTACGGTTCCGCCTTTTTTGCTATCTACTGTAACGGTGTATTTGCTATTGCCCTGAACGATCCAGCGAACGGTTACATAGCCTAATCCGGGAATATTATTGACAACAAGTGTTTCAGGATTTACCTTTTGCTCG
>CAZPPM010000063.1:0-18170 GCA_964588445.1 uncultured Citrobacter sp. | reverse complement strand
ACTGTATGACTGGCATCAGCAATTGTATAAGGCAAAAGCAGATTAATATACTAAAGGGCTGACATTGAGTGATAAAGCTGCCCGGATTTACTAAAATCCGGGCAGCTTTTTTGTGACACAACTTGCTTAGGGATTCATTTCCTTTTATGCAGTAACTTTGCGTCCAATTTTGAAAAGATATGAGTGAGACTGCGACGCAGCCTGTCCTAACAGCCAAAGATTTTTCCACCGATCAGGAAGTACGCTGGTGCCCGGGATGTGGTGATTATTCCATACTGGCACAGGTACAAAAAGTAATGCCTACACTGGGTATACCCCGGGAAAATATTGTATTTATCTCCGGCATCGGCTGTAGCAGCCGATTTCCTTATTATATGAATACGTACGGCATGCATTCCATTCACGGAAGAGCAACGGCTATTGCTTCGGGGTTAAAGGCTTCGAGGCCGGAGCTGAGCGTATGGATTATTACAGGTGATGGTGATAGTCTTAGTATTGGTGGCAATCATACCATTCATTTGCTGCGCAGAAATTTTAATGTAAATATCTTATTGTTCAATAACCAGATATATGGTTTAACAAAGGGCCAATATTCGCCTACTTCGGAGGAAAAGAAAGTAACCAAGTCTACCCCTATGGGTAGTATTGATCATCCTTTTAACCCACTCGCTTTAGCTATGGGTGCCGACGCTACGTTTGTAGCTCGTACGATGGATAGAGATCCCAAGCACTTGCAAGCGATGTTATTGCGGGCTAATCAACATCAGGGCGCTTCTTTCCTAGAGATTTATCAGAACTGCAACATCTTTAACGATGGAGCTTTTGAAATTTTTACAGAAAAATCTTCCAAAGCACAGGAAACATTATTTCTGGAGCAAGGTAAGCCGCTAGTATTTGGTGCGGCTGCCGATAAAGGAATACAACTTGATGGTTTTACACCCAGAGTGATTGATTTCAATGAGGGATATAGTGCTGCTGATTGCTGGGTGCATGATGAAGCAGATATTTATAAGGCACAAATTCTTACTCGCATATTTGACGATCCTAAAATGGAAGGACATTTGCCCCGTCCTTTTGGTGTATTTTATGCAACGGAAAGACCTTGTTACGAGGAAATGATGACGTTGCAACTCGACGATGCCAAGGCAAGAAAAATGCCCGACCTCGATGCATTATTAAGAGGCAAAGAAACCTGGACAATTCAATAAGCGGGCGCTGTCGGTAATACTTATCGTCGCACTTATTTTTGCAAGCAACATATTGTTGTCAAATTTTGTCTAAGTAGAAACATTTATTATCAACGGTAGTAGTATTGGTCAGATCAATATGAATAGTTGAAATAAATTTTTACATTAGTACTATATTATGTTATTGCAAATTCATCCAGATAATCCACAGCCCAGGTTAATTAAAAAAATAACAGAAAGCCTGGATAGTGATGGTATAATTATTTATCCTACGGATACAATCTATGGATTAGGCTGTGATATATTGAGGCATAAAGCAGTGGAGAAAATTTGCCGCATTAAAAACATAGAACCCAAAAAAGCGCAGTTGTCTTTTATCTGTTCTGATCTTAGCCACCTGAGTGATTATACCAAACAGTTACCTACTTCTACCTTTCGCTTATTAAAAGAATACCTGCCAGGTCCTTTTACTTTTATATTACCTGCCAGTAAAATGGTTCCTAAGATTTTGCAAAGCAAGAAAGACACGATAGGGCTTCGTATTCCCGATAATAAAATTGCATTAGCTATCATTGAAGAATTAGGCCGGCCTATCCTGAGCGCATCTTTACCTGGCGAAATGGTGGAGGACTATACAGACCCGGAAGTGATGTATGAAAACTTTATGAATGATGTAGATATAATTGTAGATGGAGGTATTGGCGGAATCGTTCCGTCTACGGTTGTAGATTGTACAGGAGAAACGCCTGTTGTAATTAGGGAAGGCTTGGGTAAGTTTGAGGGCTGATTAAATTAAATGAAGGATAGATTTAACAGATAAGCATGAAGAATAAGCGGATACTAGTATTGTTTTGCTGTTGCGGACTGGTTGTAATTACAGGTTGTTGCAAAGTCTATTGTGGGGATGTGGAGCTGGGAGTTGATTTTAGCGGAATGAAAGCAATAGATACAGATACCGTTTTCTTCCTGGGATATAAAAAGGATTCTGATTTTCAAGAGAGGGTAGACAGTACTGCCATTATCACACGGGTAGCTGAAACAGATACAAATCATTCCGGCCTTTTTCATACACTACCTTTAGGTAAAGATTGGAAAGTGGCGATTCCTTCCGTTCAAAAGGAATATTACATTACTGATTTTATAGTGGAAAAGGAAAATTGTAGCTGTGGGGGAAATGACTACAACGTAATAAAATATTTTACGATAAATGGCGAAAGGAAGGAGGGAATGAATTACAGAGTGGAATAAAAAAGGAGCTATTTTAATAGCTCCTTTTTTCAAATTATCCTCTAGGGTGTCTGTGTTTAAAGTGATGATATTTTTTGTAACGATCATGTTTTTTCTTAGCGTACATTTTTCTTTTATCTGCTGAAAACTTGCCATGCTTCTTAAAGAATTTTTTTGCCTGGTGGTCGCGTTTGCCATCTTTCTTAAACGCATACTTTCCATCATGCGAAAATTCTTTTTTCTTGAACGATTCGTGTGTACGTTGTTTTTCTCTTACTTCTTTCCTTTTTTTCGCTTGCGCAAAACTGATAGTGCTGAATAATGCCACGACTACCGCGGCTAAAATTATTTTTTTCATTGTTATCTTTTTAGTGATGAGGAAATAGGCATCGCCTGTTTACGGTAATAAGACAATGAAGGATAGCAGGCGTTTAAGAGAAGAAGTAAACGTTAACCATAATTAACCTTAGTATAGAATCAAAACAAATTAAGCTGCTCTGGTAAAAGACGAAAACTGCGGCGATGATATTTGCAAATACCAAACTCTTCTAAGGCTTTACGATGTTGCACCGTGCCATAGCCTTTGTTTTTTTGCCATCCATATTGCGGAAACTCGTTATGGAGCTGCAGCATATAGGCATCACGATATGTTTTTGCTAAAATACTGGCAGCAGCAATACTGGCATATTTACCATCTCCTTCTACAAAACACTGATGCGGTATATTCTGGTAAGGAATAAAACGATTTCCATCTATCAATAATAACCCCGGAGGCAAACTAAGTTGGTCCAATGCCAGGTGCATGGCTTTAAAAGAAGCTTTGAGGATATTGATCTGATCTATTTCTTCGTTATCAATGCTGGCTACGCCAAAGGATATGGCTTCCTGCTCTATGATAGGACGAAGTAATTCTCTGTCTTTTTCTTTTAACTGTTTGGAATCATTTAAGAGCGGATGATAAAAATCTTTGGGTAAAATAACGGCGGCTGCAAACACAGGCCCGGCAAAGCATCCTCTTCCGGCTTCATCGCAACCGGCTTCTATAATGTGCTCCTGAAAATAAGCTTGCAGCATAGGTGCAATTTCTGTATTTATATTTATTTATAAAAGCCGTAGTGAATGAATATGGGTTAACTTTGCGGTCGCCATGGCAAGTGAACAGCTTACACAACGATCCTCCAGGCCGGTAGCTATCTGGTTATTGATAGGCGTGGCGATGATTATTATACAGGTTTTACTGGGAGGTATTACCCGGCTTACAGGTTCCGGTCTTTCTATTACTGAGTGGAAACCGATTATGGGTGCGCTGCCCCCGATGAATGAGCAGGATTGGATGGCGGCTTTTGAAAAATACCAGCAGATAGCACAGTATAAGTATATCAACTCTCATTTTTCATTAGGTGATTTTAAGTTTATTTTTTTCTGGGAATGGTTTCATCGACTATGGGCAAGATTGATAGGTGTTGTATTTGCTATTCCTTTTATCATTTTCTTTATTCAGAAAAGGTTTAGTAAAGACATGATTCGTCCTTTGCTTATTCTTTTTTTGCTGGGCGCATTACAAGGGCTTGTGGGCTGGATAATGGTACAAAGTGGATTAGAAGATTCTGAATTGCTTTATGTAAGTCATTACCGGCTGGCTATCCATTTTATGCTGGCATTGGTATTACTATGTTATGTGTTATGGTTTGCGCTTAAGCTATTAGTGCCGGAAAGAATGCTGGTTGTCAATCGTTCACTACACTCCTTTACGGTTTGGATCATTGTGTTGCTCACGATGCAACTGATATATGGTGCTTTTATGGCGGGATTAAAGGCGGCGACTACAGCACCTACCTGGCCTACGATTAATGGGCTTTGGTGGCCGGCCAACCTGCATCGACATGGCGGGTATGAATATTCTGGAATAAGTTTCCTCACCGATCATCCGCTGATGATACATTTTATACATCGCAATTTTGCTTATATATTAACGGTGTTGATTGTAATCTGGACGGTGAAAGCTTATAAATTAAACGGCAGTACGTTGTTTAGAAGAACAAGAATATGGCCCATAGTGCTTGTAGGCCTACAGGTACTGCTGGGTATTTTCACAGTATTGCATTCATTTGTACCCCAAAGTCTTCTTTGGCTGGGTGTAGCGCATCAATTTGTTGCCATGTTGCTACTCGTTGCTTTATTTATGGCACTTTACATCATAAGACCCGTTGTGAAACGATAAAGAGCTGCGTTTTCTATTTGACTTCCTCAGTATAAATAGTATTTTTAGTGCAACAGATATCATTCTAATGAAAGCTTGGATAAAAGGATTCTTTTTGTCATTTCCCATTCAACTGCTTTTTCTGCATTTCAGAAAATACCAGGTACTACTTCTGTTTTGGTATATACTCTTTAGCACAGTGAATGGAAGCTTTATGAAGGGTTTTGGCGCAGAGTCATTATATCTGGCGCCGGAATATTTGGGAACCGTTAATGTGTTCGGTGCGGCTTTGGTGGGAACGTCTATCGGGATGTTCATTATGAGTTGGAACATCAGCACGTTTATTCTTTTTAGCAAGCACTTTCGTTTTCTTTCAGCTACTACCAATCCTCTTTTAAAGTATTGCATTAACAACGCGATTATTCCTATTCTCTTTATCGGGTTCTATTTTGTCAAAGCGTATTATTATACTCGTTACAAAGAATTGATGAGCCTGTTGGATATTGCCTTGCTGGCAGTGGGTTTTTTAGCGGGCTTGACGGGTCTTTTTGCTATTTCTCTGTTTTATTTCTTTAGAGCCGACAGGAGCATATTGCGCCGCATGATTCCTATCATCAGTAAGCCCGGTGAGTATATTACACATTTGCGTCCCAACAAGGAGGTGTATACAGAAACGGGTTTGCTGAATGTGAAATGGTATTTTGAAAGTTTTTTTCGTTTTAGGCCTACGCGGGATGTGCGGCATTATACACCGGATTTTGTTGATTCTCTTTTCAAGCGACACCATTTTGCTGCTATACTAAGTGTTTTTGCAGCTTTTATCGTGTTGATTGTTGTTGGATTTTTTTTAGAGTCATCCTATTTCCAAATTCCGGCTGCGGCAAGCATTACTATTTTATTTTCTATACTGATTGGTATAGCAGGAGCTGTTAGCTACTTTTTACAAAGCTGGAGTATTCCCTATCTTATTGTTTTGGTCTTGCTACTTAATTTTTTCTATAAAATGGATTGGATAGATCCACGGAATAAAGGGTATGGATTAAATTATATCAACAAAGAAGAGAGGCCGGCTTATACAAGAGAGTCCTTGATGTCACTTTGTACACCAGAGAAGGTAGAGGCGGATAAGAAAAATATGATCACTATTCTGGAGAAGTGGAAAGAGAAGCAAGGCACAGAAAAACCAATGCTGGTTTTATTGAATACAAGTGGCGGAGGACATCGTAGCGCCACATTTACACTAAGCGTTTTACAACGATTAGATAGTCTCACCAATGGGAAAATTATGAATAATATTTTCCTGGTAAATGGGGCTTCCGGCGGCATGATAGGAGCAGCCTATTTCAGAGAGCTATACCTGCAAAAGAAGGAAGGGGCAACTATTCACCTGCAGGACAAAAAATATGTAGATAATATTGCCAGCGATATACTCAACCCATTATTTTCTTCCTTTGTTGCAAGAGATTTATTAGCCCCTGCGCAAAAATTTTCGGTTAATGGCTATAACTATATTAAAGATCGCGGCTATGCTTTTGAAGAAAAATTGAACGCCAATACAGAAGGTGTTTTAAACAAGCAATTAAAAGACTATACCCTTCCGGAACAAAATGCTCAAATACCGCTATTCTTTTTCAATTCAGTAGTAACAAGAGATAGCCGGAAAATGATCATCAGTACGCAGCCGGTAAGCTTTATGATGCAAGGCTGGCAGGATACTACGCGTATGCCGGAAATGGATCCGGATGCAATTGATTTTAGTGCCTTCTTCAAAAAACAGGATCCGCATAGCTTGCGCCTGCTCACGGCATTGCGTATGAATGCGACTTTCCCTATTGTGTTGCCCAATGTATGGTTACCTTCTAATCCGGTAATTGATGTGATGGATGCCGGTTTGCGGGATAACTATGGACAGGAAACCTCGCTTCGCTTTTTGGAAGCCTTTACTGATTGGATCGAAGAAAACACCAGTGGAATTTTATTGATTCAGCTACGGGATAGGAGTCCGGGTGGATGGGAATATCCATATCTCTCTGACGATATTACCGATCATGCTACAAAACCATTTTTATTACTGCAGCATAATTGGTTTAAGATGATGGAATATTTTCAAAATGATATGCTGAGTTACTACAGCGAGCATCCGGGCAGAACTATTCATAAAATTATGTTTCAGTATGCGGCGAGTAAAGAAGAAAATAAAGCGGCACTTAATTTTCGCCTTTCCCGCCGGGAAAAACTAGATATCATGAACTCGGTCAATGCGGCGGGTAACCAGGAAAGCTTTGATCATGTACTAGAACTGCTTGGCTATCGCTAATCATCTGGAGCGATTATTTATTTAGCACTGATAAGTCGAAAACATTTTTTTTGTACCACAACGTTTATCTTGGCAGCTGTTTCTGCCGGGTCACCGTCAATATGTAAGGGGGCCAGTGAGGGATTATGTATTGTAAGCTCATCGGATTGAAAATAAATTACAGCTTTCTGTGTATTTACAATCTTTTTTGACTGCAATTGATTTACGCCTATTACCTGCTTGAAAGTTTGTAATAAAAAACTCAATTTATTTTGTTCTGTTACGATAACGATATCAAGAAGTCCATCACTCAGGCTTGCTTTGGGTGCTATGGTAAAATTGTTGCCAAATTGATTGCTGTTGGCAATGCTAATGAAATAAGCATCGGTAGTAAAGGATTGGTCTTTCAGCGTAAATTCAAAAGCATAAGTACGGGCAGAGAAAAAATTTTTTACAACCTGCCGGATATAAGTGGATAAGCCCCGCTTGGGCTGGTGGGCAAAATCATGCGCTACTTTTGCATCAAAACCCAATCCGGAAAGCATACAGGAAAAATGATTGTTGATTAAGAAACCATCGGTAGGTGTTGCTGTTCCGGTAAAGACTGTTTGTAAAGCGGCTATTGGCTTTTTGGAAATTCCGGCGGCCATTGCCAGTCCATTACCAGAGCCACAAGGAATAATACCAAAGTGAACGGGCAAGTCCATCAAATTACCAACCACCTGGCTTACCGTGCCATCACCACCGGCAATCACGATATCGGTTGTACTGTTTTCCTTGATTATGCTGCGCAAAAAAGAGTAATCACCACTTATCACCGAGGGAAAAATATGGAAAGGAATCCCGGCAATTGTTGTTTGTTTTTCGATAAGGGAGAATAAATCTTTTTTTGTTCTTGTGCCGGAAATAGGATTGACGATATAAATAATGTGTCGTGCCATATTTTATGCTGCGCAAAGGTAGTCAGCCTATGCCAAATCAACGAAAGGAAAAAGAAGGATAACAATAAATTGCAACCAGTCAAAAAAACCGCCGTAATTAATGAAAATTGTACTTGATAGTATAGGCGCATCGTAAAATTTGCGACAGACAGGGAAGGAAACTTATCTTTATTCTTTGTTAGAAGAAGCCATTTATAAACCTTAATTCTGCTATGTACACTACTAAGTTTTTAGCTACTCTGGTAGCCGTATTGTTATGTTGTATAACCCTTAGTACTATATCCTGCAAAGAACTGGGGAAGCAGCCTCCTGTAACGGAATCTATACAACTATCTACGGATGGCCAATCTCTTATCCGTACCTATTCTATTCTGAATGTCACGCGGTATGAAAGAAAAGGGGGGTCAACTTTCCGGAGTGGTAACATGACAAGATATTTTGAAAGAATAGATCCTCTTACAGGCCATACGCTATCAAATAGTGGAAAGTTCAAAGAAAACCTTACGATACTTTTTGTGTCTGATAAATTGATCTGGTATAAAAAATATAATCAAGAGGCAAAAGATTTTGATATAGTAGCCATCAACGCACAGGATTTTACAGAGTTCCTTTCCGGCAAGCAATTACTGGAGAAGAACGACGGTTTACGATTCAACCCCCATCGGGCCTATCGTTTAAAAAACAATTCGGCTCAGATTGTATTGAGAGGAAATGATGAAAGATATTATACTCTGGATGAGACAACCGGAAAAGCATTGTTAGTAGCGCAGGATAGTGTTAACCTAACAATGCCGGAGTTTCTGGATAATAACTGGGAGATAGAATCCTATCGGTATCGGTTTGCCGGAACGGGTAGGAGGTATTTAGAGCGGCGCAAGCGTAATGAAGTACTTCGTACACAAGAAGACTTCATCAGCCCATCAGTATTTGGCAAAAAAGTAAACAGGGATTTTCTTCCCATATCTATTACTACCAACTGGCTTGTTTTTTCTAAAACTACTAATGATAATACAGGCGTTTGGCAGATAAATTTATTGGATACGGCTACCTTACAAACCCGTTGGTACACGACGATGGACTTTGATAAGGTGAATAAGAAGCACGATATTGAATCCATTACGTTATTAAAAGAAGGAGTATTGATCATTTGCGATAAAGCCGTCGGCCTGCTGGATGTAAAAGAGGGTAGCTGGATATGGTCAAGGGCGTATCCGGATAGTGAAGGATAAATGGAGCAATGTTATTTTTCAAGCGGGAACCCCTAATAAATAAGCGCTTATTGCTTTACTTCATTCCGACTTTATGTAGCTATAAACTATTTGTAAACAAAAAGACCCGGTAAATCTACCGGGTCTTTATAGTAAGATAAAATTCTAAACTTTTATTAAGCTACTGCTTTTTTCACCAGTTCGGCGGCTTCACTTAGTAGAATAGCACTTTGTACTTTTAATCCGCTTTCGTCTATCAGTTTCTTTGCTTCTTCGGCATTGGTACCTTGTAGGCGTACGATAATAGGGATGTTGATATTACCTAAATTTTTATAGGCATCTATTACACCGGCTGCCACACGGTCGCAACGTACGATACCGCCAAAAATATTGATGAGGATAGCTTTTACAGCCGGGTCTTTCATAATAATTTTAAAACCCGCTTCTACCGTTTGTGCATTGGCTGTACCGCCTACATCCAGGAAGTTGGCTGGTTCGCCGCCGCTGAGTTTAATCATATCCATAGTAGCCATAGCCAGTCCTGCACCATTCACCATACAGCCCACATTGCCATCTAATTTCACAAAATTGAGGTTGTACTTTCCGGCTTCTACTTCTGTAGGATCTTCTTCGGTAATATCCCGCAGGGCAGCAATATCAGGATGGCGCATTAGCGCATTATCATCCAGGCTCATCTTACAATCAACAGCGATGATTTTATCGTCGGCTGCTTTGAAAAGCGGATTGATCTCCAACATAGCACAATCCAGTCCTACGTACGCATTATATAAGTTGGTTACAAACTTTACACAGTTTTTAAAAGCCTCACCGCTCAGTCCAAGATTAAAAGCAATTTTTCTTGCTTGAAAGCCTTGTAGTCCGCCACCGGGGTGTACCCACTCTTTAAATATTTTTTCCGGTGTATCATGTGCGACATCTTCGATATTCATTCCACCCTCTGTACTATACATGATTACATTCTGACCTTTGCTACGGTCGAGCAATATAGAGAGATAAAATTCTTTTCTTTCGGATGCCCCGTCATAGTACATATCCTGGGCCACGAGGATTTTGTTTACTACTTTTCCGGCAGGCCCCGTTTGTATAGTCACCAATGTGCCGCCTAATAATTTTTGCGCAAACTCCTGAATATCCTCTAATGATTTACCCACTTTTACTCCATTAAGGCCATTTTCTTTAATGGCACCCTTACCGCGACCACCCGCATGTATCTGAGCTTTTACAACGGCAAACTTGCTGCCGCTTTGTGTCTTTATCTGGCGATAAGCCTCCTCTGCTTCCTGCACAGTACCACAAGCGTAGCCTTCCTGTACGGGCACATTGTATTTTTTCAATAGTTCTTTGGCCTGGTATTCATGAAGATTCATACGTACTAAAAATTTGCAGCGAAGATAAGAAAATGTGAGTAAGGCAATGGGTTAAGAAACGGTAGTATTTCTTATAGTAGCCTATCCGTTGATTTTGTATAAAAATAAAAAGCCAAAACCGATTTGCCTAAGAATTAGTTCATCATACACGGGTTACTGATTGTGCAAGCAACAAGTGCTTATCTTTGCGACACATTTTAGATATATGGCTTTATCCCTACTACAAAAGATGGAAGAAACAGTAGCGTTTCTTAGAAAACAGTATGGCGAAATACCGCAGGTAGGCATTGTGTTGGGCAGCGGGCTGGGAAACTTTGCCAGCTCTATTGAAGTAGAGGCCGAAGTGCCTTACGGACAAATCCCGCATTTTCCTGTTTCTACTGTAGAAGGCCATTCTGGGAGATTGATTTTTGGAAAAGTAGCTGGCAAAACGGTGGTGGCCATGGCTGGCCGCTTTCATTACTATGAAGGATACACGGCACAGGAAGTTACTTATCCCATCCGGGTAATGAAGCAACTGGGCGTAGAAACGGTATTGCTGTCCAACGCTGCAGGAGCTGTGAACATTGATTACCAGGTAGGTGATATTATGTTGATCAAGGACCACGTTAGCTTTTTTACGCCTAACCCGCTGGTGGGTAAAAATGAAGAAGCACTGGGGCCTCGTTTTCCGGACATGAGCGAGCCGTATAATAAGGAGCTTTTGCAAAAAGCAAAATCTATTGCTGCTAAAAATGAGTTCAATGTTCACGAGGGGGTATACGTTTCTGTAACCGGGCCTACGTTTGAAACAAGAGCTGAATACAAGTTTATTTTGGTACTGGGAGGCGATGTAGTGGGTATGAGTACGGTACAGGAAACAATTGTAGCTTGTCATATGGGCATGAAAGTATTTGCGCTGAGCATTGTTACAGATTTGGGTATACGGGAGGAGGACAATACTATTACGCATGAAGAAGTACTGGCGGCGGCAAAAGAAGCCGAGCCTAAGCTGACTATATTATTCAAAGAGCTAATAGGCGCTCTTTAACAAATTATAATCCCATTTTAATAACGGCTGCTGTAATTTGCGACGATTTCCTAAAGGATAGGGTAAGTGAAAAGCATGTTGAATTTTTCAGGATTAAATACTACTGCGTCTGTATAACAGGTATAAATATTGGCTTCTTTTCTTTTTTCTCTTTGCCGTAACAGATCTGGTTGCGCAGCGGGATATACTGCGGCAGGGAGCCGGGCGCTTTAGAAATATGGGTAATACGGGTGGAGGGGGTACAGATAGCCTTGCCCGAAGAGATAAAAACGAAGACTCTATCACCATACGGTTTCGTTACCTGGACTCAACCCGCAACTTTTTTTTGGACTCTTCCATTAACGACTATACCCAGCGATTTCCTATACCTGCCACTAACTTGTATCTTGGGAATACAGGCAGCGCTTCTCGTTCTTTTTTATTTTCACCTACTATGCAATCCGGCTGGGATGCAGGGATGCACAGCTATGATATTTATGCGTGGAACCTGAATAAAGTGCGATTTTTTAATACCACCAGGCCCTACTCAGAGCTTAACTATCAGTTGGCCAGCCGATCCGAACAGATCATAGAACTGGTACATACACAAAATGTAAAGCCCAACTGGAACCTGCTGGGGCAATACAGAATGATTAATGCCCCCGGTTTTTTTAAAAACCAAAAAACAAATCATAATAATTATCTTCTTACATCCTGGTATCACTCCGTTAATAAGCGCTATAACAACTATGCTGTTGTTTTGGGAAACAAATTACAAGCTGGCGAAAACGGAGGCGTTATTGATACAGGGGCTGTAAGTATTTTTAGAGATCCTGATTTCAAAGATCGATTCGATATCAATACAAAGCTTGGCGGTGACCCATCATATAGTGCTAATTTTTTCAGTACAGATGTAGGTACGGGGAATCGCTACTCAACGTTTACGGCATTGATGCGGCAACAATATGACTTTGGAAGAAAGGATTCACTGGTGACAGATTCTACCATCATACCCTTGTTTTATCCACGGCTTCGAGTAGAACATACTATACAATATAGCTCGTATAAATATAATTTTTTGGATAAGGCCGGAGATTCGCTGTATTATCAAACCTATTATGATACAGCAATAGGCAGTGCAGCCAGAGCGGATAGCTTTCAGGTAAATGATAGTTGGAAAGAGCTGATAAATGATTTTTCCATCAGTACTTTCCCGGATGCCAATAACCTGCAACAATTTTTTAAAGTGGGCGCAGCGATTCAGAATCTTACATTGGAAAACCTGTATGGCAAAAAAAGCTATTACAATATATTTGGACATGCGGAATATCGAAACCGTACCCGTAACCAACAATGGGATGTACAGGCTTATGGTAAATTATATTTTGTAGGATTAAATGCCGGTGACTATACGGCTATGGCAATGCTGCAACGTTTTATAGGAAAGCGTAAAGGGTTTATTCAACTCGGTTTTGAGAATGTGAACAGAACGCCTTCTTTTATTTATAATGCACAAAGCAATTTTTATTTACAGAAAACCAATGTATCCTTCAAGAAAGAGAATGTTACGCATCTTTCGGCCTCTATGTTTCAGCCCGCTATTCGCCTTACGCTGGCAGGCCATTATTATTTAGTAACGAACTATACGTACATGACAGACTATTTTCAGCTGGGACAGCAAGGTAGTTTGTTTAATATGTTACAGATTGCCGTCAACAAAACATTTAAACTGGGTAAAAACTGGTTTTGGCATGCAGATGTTTACTTTCAACAACGCATTGGCAATGCACCAGTAAATGTACCGGCTATTTATACCCGTAATCGCATCGGTTATGAAGGTAGTCTTGGATTTAAAAACCTGGATATTGCTTTTGGTTTAGAAGGTCGCTATCACACAGCTTATAAAGCGTATAATTATTCACCGGTATTGGGACAGTTTTTCTATCAGGATTCTCTTACGATAAAAAATCCATTGCCGGATATAGCCGGATACATGCATTTCCGCATACGGAGTTTCAAGTTATACATACGTGCAGAAAATCTGAATACGGCAGAGATAATGCCGGGCGGTAAATTTGGCTTTACCCACAACAACTTTGCAGCACCGGGCTATGCCTATCCCGGTATGATACTTCGCTTTGGTATTTATTGGAGTTTTGTTAATTGATTTTAAAACGAAACGCTTACCGGCCGGTCTTACTTCCTTTTCTGGTTTTTAGATGTATCTTTGAGGGAGCTAAGAAAGCGAAAAAATGAAAAAAGCAGTAGTTTTTTTATTGTTGATTACGTATGCCGCTGTTACCAGTGGTATGACGGTTAATTATCACTACTGTATGAACAAACTGGACAAAACCAGCTTGTTTACAACAAAGAGCGATGATACTTGTGGGCGTTGTGGTATGGAGACTAGCCAATCCAACGGCTGCTGCAAGGATGAGGTAAAGCTTGTAAAACTGGATGATGAGCAAAACAGGGCGCTTTACTTAACGGATAATAAACCCTTCTTTGTTTTATTACCAATAACGTTACCCGCTACATCAGCTAGTGTCTTACATCATGTATTGCTGGAAACAACAGTACAGGCCAATCCTCCACCTTTACTAAAAGGACAAAAGGCCTATTTGTTTCATAACGTATTCAGAATCTGATACCATTCTCCCTCTCGCCTAGAAGATAATAAAAGGTTATTGCACCTTATTATCTGCTTTTGTATTTTACCATACAAAATTTTCATTGTTTACATTAATTATGATAATTCTTACCGCAATTTATTGCGGGTAAATAAAACGTATAAAAATGAAATTAGTTAAAACAGCCTCTCTTTTTGCTTTATCAATGGTATTCAGCGTAGCCGTTATGGCACAAAAAGCAACAACAGAAACAATTCCGGTTGCAGGTAATTGCGGTATGTGTAAAACAAAAATTGAAAAGGCTGCCAAAGAGGCCGGCGCTTCCAAAGCAGATTGGAATGCAGAGACAAAAACACTTACCGTAAGCTACAAGAATAAATCTACCAATGCGGCTAAAATACAAGAAGGCATTGCAGCGGTAGGTTACGATACCCGCGATGTAAAAGCTACAGATGCCGCCTATGATAAATTACACGGCTGCTGCAAATACGAAAGAAAAGACATGAAAGCGCAGGAAGCAAAGAATGCAGACGGTATTACAAAAACAGAAGCAGCTTGCTGTAAGAAAGAAGGCGCTACAGCTTCCACCAAAGAAACAAAAGAAAAAAGCTGTTGCAGCGACGGCAAAGCACATTAAGTAACGCATAAAATTATTGCACTATGAAGCAGTTAATCACTATACTGATAGCTGCTTTATTGCTATCGTTGTCTACGCATGCGCAATTCACAAAAGCGGAGTTGCAGGCTACAGGACTTACCTGTGCTATGTGTAGCAATGCGATCAATAAAGCAGTGGGGGCCTTATCTTTTGTAGAAAAGATAGACTCTGATATAAAAAATTCGGCGTTTAGCATCCGGTTTAAAGATGAAAGCACCGTAAATATTGATGAAATACAAAAAGCCGTAGAAGATGCAGGTTTTTCTGTAGGCAACTTAAAACTTACTGGCAATTTTGACAACGTGAAGGTGGAGAATGATGGTCACGCTCTTTATAAAGGAATAGGGCTTCACTTTTTACAAGTGAAACCGCAAGTACTGGATGGAGAAGCCACTATTACCATAATGGATAAAAATTTTGTAACAGACAGCCAGTTTAAGAAATACACCCGTGCTACAAAAAAATCTTGTTTACAATCAGGCAAGGCTGATAATAGTCATACGGCTATTGAAACCGGAACAAGAGTTTTTCATGTTACTTTATAAACACATGCCGGGCGAACCATCGCCCGGCGTTATTATCTAATAATGTATGAGCAACAAAAAAGTCTTGCTGGTAATAGTTGTATTACTGCTTACATGGAATATGTATGCACAGCAGGAAACTCCAAATATTGCCGACCCGCGGTTGGCCATCCGGCTGCCGGATATAAAAGGAGACACACTTAATTTAGCTGATACCAAAGGTAAAGTGGTGCTTATTGACTTTTGGGCAAGCTGGTGTGTGCCCTGTCGCATAGCCAACAGACATCTTGTAAAACTATATGCTAAGTATAAAGAAAAAGGATTTGAGGTATTTAGCATTTCTCTGGATGAATCCAAAAAGGAATGGCAGAAAGCCGTAGCGAAAGATAAAATAACCTGGTTGCAGGTAAATGAAAACACGGGGTGGGAAGCAGGCGCTGCTATGCGCTGGAATATAACAGCTCTGCCGGCTACATTTCTGGTAAATAAAAAAGGAGATGTGGTGGCTGTGGATATCAGCGGTAAGCGACTGGAGAAAGCTTTAAAAAAGTTGCTAAAAGAATAAACAACAGCAGGTATGAAATATTTATTGATACTAGTAACGATTTTATATACAACAATTGCTCAGTCGCAGGAATTATATGTTTTTACGGATCCCGCATCCAATGCACCTGCAAGATCGATAACGGCAAGAGTTGCCTTCAACTATATGCCGCCACAGATATGGATGGGCAACCGTTATGGACAGCGCTATGCACCGGAAGCCATTGTGGGATTGAGTAAAAAGTTTATGATGAAACTGGGTACTTCCTTTGCCAATGTACACACACCGGCATTTAAATGGGAATCTATTTACCTATATGGCAAGTATCGTTTTTTATCAAAAGACGAATTGCACTCTCACTTTCGCATGGCGGTATTTGCAGATGCTTCTTATAGCAAAGCTCCTTACCATACGGAAGAAATGAGCCTGATGGGGGATAGAACTGGTGTGCAGGCGGGAATTATAGCCACACAATTGTGGAATAAGCTGGCAGTGTCAGCCTCTGTAAGCCATGTGCAGTTATTAGATTCTTCGCGTTTTGATAAACGAATAGTGTATGTTCCTTCCCGGTTATACCAAGGGATGAATTATACATTATCGGCAGGTTATCTGGTATTGCCGGTGCAGTATAAAAGTTATAAGCAAACCAATCTTAATCTTTACGCAGAACTATTGGCACAGCAATCGCTGGATAGAAAAGCGTATTATGTTGATCTGGCCCCTGCAGCGCAGCTTATTTTTAATAGTGCGGCTAAGCTGAATGTGGGTTATCGCTTTCAATTGGGCAGCAGCGGTATGATACGGATGAGTAATAATAGCTGGCTGGCCAGTTTTGATTATCTCTTCCTAAATGCCTGGAAGAAGAAAAAGAAGTAATGGTAGTACCGGTTAAAAATATGGTGTGTCAGCGGTGTATTGCAGCGGTGGAAACTATTTTTACCCATGCCGGTGTCAAGCCGGTTAAGATAGAGTTGGGAAGAGTTGAAATGGCAAAAGCGCTTACAAAAAATCAAGAGAAAACTGTTCGGGAACGTCTTTTACAAGCGGGATTTGAGTGGCTGGATGATCAACAGGCAACACTTGTTGCGGCTATCAAGAAGCATATTGTTGAATTGGTACATTATTCACCACTGGATGAAATGAGAGAGCCCTTATCGGTGTACTTGAGTAAAAAACTGAATAAAAGCTATCACCAGTTGAGCTTTTTGTTCTCGGCTATGGAGAGCACAACGATAGAACAGTATTTCATTTTGCAAAAAATCGAGAAGGTCAAAGAGTGGTTAGTGTACAATGAATATTCCATTAAAGAAATGGCTTTTCGTTTAGGCTACAGTAGTGTGGCACATCTTTCTTCTCAGTTTAAAAAGATTACCGGTTTTTCTCCGGCACAGTTTCGCTCTTCCCAATCTCATCATCGTACGCCTTTGGATAAGGTATAGCACAAATAATGTAAAGAAAAATACGAATTATGTAATATCCGCCCTCTATAATAGCAGGAAGTTTGTGGTAGTAAAATAAACATTATGACACATACTTATACTATAAAAGGAATGACCTGCATGAGCTGTGTTGCAAAAGTAAAATCAGCATTGCTAAAATTGGGCGACGTTTCTGAGGCAACCGTACAGTTAGCCGAGCCGCAGGCAACTATTACCATGGAGAAACATGTATCACTTACTCGCCTGCAGGAAGCAGTTGCCGGTGCAGGATCGTATACAATAGCGGCGACTGAAAGTGGCAGCGCTATGCAGCATGATGCAACCCCCACAGAAAAAAATTCTTATTATCCCATCTTTTTAATTTTTGGTTATATCGCAGGGATAAGCCTGTTAGTAGAATGGATACAGGGATCGTTTGACATAATGCGGTGGATGCAACACTTTATGGCCGGTTTTTTTCTGGTATTTTCTTTTTTCAAACTGCTTAATCTGAAAGGCTTTGTCGAAGGATATCGCAGTTATGACATTGTAGCGAAAAGGTTTCCGGTATGGGGTATGTTGTATCCCTTTGTAGAGTTGCTATTGGGTATTGCGTTTTTGACGGGCGTTACGCCATTGGTGACGAATAGCGTGGCATTTTTTATAATGGCCATAAGTAGCATAGGTGTTATTCAAAGCTTGTTAAAAAAATCTCCTTTTCAATGTGCCTGCCTGGGTACGATTATCAAATTACCCTTGAGTAAGGTGACGCTGGTGGAAGACCTGTTAATGGTGGCCATGAGCGGTATAATGATCGTACTGCTCTTGGCGTATTGGTAGCCATCCTTCAAAAAAAGTTTCACTAATTAAAAATCTTTATTACATTTGACTAAATAATATTTTAGACAAGACTAAAAAAATGTTTAGTTCGATGAAAATA
>CAZPPM010000062.1:0-18831 GCA_964588445.1 uncultured Citrobacter sp. | reverse complement strand
AAAATTAAGACTTTTGTCCACTTTTAAAACGTACTATTTTTGGGGGAGCTTACAATAGCTTAGTGAATCTATAATTGCATTGAACTAAAGAAGCCCGGTAAAATTACCGGGCTTCTTTAGTTTCTTATCTCTTTTCCAGCAACCACCATTTGCGTTTCCGCGGCTTCACCTTATAGTTAGTAGTTATATAATTACGTATATGGTTCATTGCCTCATCCATATCATCTGTAATCAATACTAATTTCATGTCTTCCGGATCAATAGTGCCCTGTACGGCCATATCTTCCAGCGCTTCTACCATCTTTTTGTAATACTCCTTTCCATATAAAACAATAGGAAAGGGTAAGAGCGTTTTCGTTTGTACCAATGTCAATGTCTCAAAAAACTCATCCATTGTACCAAAGCCGCCCGGAAGAATAATAAAAGCATACGAATACTTAACCAGCAGCACTTTTCTTACAAAAAAATGTTCAAACGTTACCGCTTTATGTACATAAGGATTGAGCTGCTGCTCAAAAGGCAATTGAATATTACACGCTACTGACTGGCCGCCATTTTCAAACGCGCCCTTATTAGCCGCTTCCATGATGCCCGGTCCGCCACCTGTCATTGTAGTAAAGCCCAACTGTGCTATCCGTTTTCCAAATTCTACCGCTTTTAAATAATAAGGATGATCTTCTTTAAATCGAGCCGATCCAAATACGGTAATACAAGGACCGGAAAAGTGAAGTGTTCTAAATCCTTTGATAAACTGCCGGAATACCCGAAAAGCAAAAGCCAATTCATACCCACGGCTTTTAGGCCCATCCAGATACACATGTTCCTTGCCCGGTATTATTCTTTCTTCTTCATTCATATCATTAGTGTTTAAAAGGGTTAAAAATAGAACAATGCAGTTAACTATCCTTGTAAAAAAAGGATTGAATCAATCCCTTTGTGGTAATCAAAATTATCCTGTACTTTGAAGCAGTAAAAGAAAAACATGCGTATCATCTCCTATAATGTAAACGGCATACGGGCTGCTATTAATAAAGGGTTATTGGAATGGCTCAAAACAGATCCTGCGGATATCATTTGCTTACAGGAAACAAAAGCTGTAAGAGAAAATATAGATGCCACTTTATTTCATGCATTAGGCTACGAGGATTACTGGTTTAGTGCTCAAAAAAAAGGCTATAGCGGTGTTGCCATTTTTACCAAAATAAAACCCGACCATGTAGAATATGGAACCGGACATGCATTGAGCGATGATGAAGGGCGGGTACTACAAATGGATTTTGGTGATATCCGTCTTATCAATGCCTACTTCCCCTCTGGCACCAGTGGAGAGGAACGCCAAAACTTTAAGTATGTATGGCTGGATGAATTTTATGTTTATCTCAATAAACTAAAGAAAAAACATCCTAAACTTATCCTATGTGGCGATTATAATATTGCGCATAAAGAAATAGACATACATGATCCTAAAGGAAATAAAAAATCATCCGGTTTTTTACCAGAAGAAAGAGAATGGATGACAAAATTTTTAGATAGCGGCTGGATAGATACTTTCCGCGAATTTCATCCCGAGCCGCATCGCTATAGCTGGTGGAGCCAGCGTTTTCCTACGGTACGCCTGCAAAATAAAGGCTGGCGCATTGATTATATTAACGTAACAGATGCATTGAAAAAAAATCTGATAGATGCAGAAATTTATCCCGATATCAAGCACTCTGATCACTGTCCTGTATGGCTTAGCCTAAAAAGATAATATTTCCATATGATCATTTACAACGTAACCTCTAAAGTAGACCACCGTATTGCAGCAGACTGGTTGCAATGGATCCAAAAAGAGCATATTGCTGATCTGGTGGCTACCGGTTGTTTTACGCAGGCTACTGTACTACATATGATAGAGGCTGATGAAACCGATGGAATCACCTATGCGGTACAATACCAGGCACCCGATAAAAATGCCTATAACCAATACATACAGCAACATGCTGCCGCTATGCGGGAAAAAAGTTTTTCCCGCTGGGGCGATAAGGTCATTTCTTTCCGTTCGGTATTACAGGTTATCCCATAAATGGTTTTTTTCAGAGAAAAAGAGGCGCCGATTCTATCTATTCGCTGGAAAGCTTATCCCTTGCGGGTTTTCCCGGGATGGCTCGATAAAATAAATAGCAAAATTTTTGTCCTCGCATGAAAAAGCGCATAATTTTGCCGCCGATAAACAATCTATACAATTATGAATAAAGCAGAATTGATTACGAAGCTGGCGGAAGATGCAGGCATCACTAAAACACAGGCCAACGCAGCATTAGATTCTTTTACGGAAGCGGTAACAAAAACGTTAAAAGGTGGTGGTAAAGTAACCCTGGTAGGTTTTGGCACCTTCTCTGTGAGCAAAAGAGCCGCACGTAATGGACGTAATCCACAAACAGGTGCTACGATCAAAATCAAAGCCCGCAAAGTAGCTAAGTTTAAAGCAGGTAAAGAGCTTGCCGCAAAATTGTAATAACAACTTCGTATAAAAAGCTCCGGCTATCGTAAGATGCAGGAGCTTTTTACTTCATCACATCTTTTTCAATTCAATTAATAAAAAAATACTCATGGGAAGAGGCGATAAAAAAACCGCAAAAGGAAAACGTTTTAAAGGTTCTTTTGGTAAAACAAGACCTGCTAAAAAAGTAACTGCTGTAAAAAAGAGTGCTGACGACAAGAAAGCAGAAAAGTAATCGATCGTTAACAAGTTGATGGCAATAGAGTGCATCAACTTGTTAGCTTTTTTAGGGAGCTAACCGCTCTATTGTCCAACTACCCTCTTCTTGTAGTGTATATTGTAATCGATCGTGTAAACGCGATGGACGTCCCTGCCAAAATTCTATAACCACAGGCTGTACACAATAACCACCCCAATGTGCAGGGCGCACAATAGTTTCTTCTTCCGCTTTTTTCTCCACTTGCTTATACTCCTGCTCCAGCCACTCTCTGCTGTCCACCGGCATACTCTGCGGTGAAGCTATAGCGCCTAACTGGCTACCTCGTGGCCGGGAATAAAAATAGTCATCACTTTCTGCTGCCGTTACTTTTTGAATGATGCCGGTTATTCTTACCTGACGTTCCAATTCTTTCCAAAAGAAAACAAGGCAGGCTTTAGGATTTTCTGCCAGTTGCTTTCCTTTGAAGCTATTGTAGTTGGTAAAAAAAACAAATCCCTTTTTTGAAAACCCTTTTAATAACACAATACGGGCTGCTGGTAAGCCATCTGCCGAAGCCGTAGCCAATGTCATCGCATTGACTTCATCTATTTGTGAATCCACCGCTTCCTTCCACCAGTTATCAAATTGATCGATGGGGTGTGTTGCCAAGTCTTTTTCAGAAAGTGTTTTACTAGCATAGTTCTTACGGATATCGGCAATAGCTGTAGACATAAAGCAAAAATTTTCGTTACAAAGTTACCTTTTTATGGACAAGTAGGTAGGCAGAGATTAAACAATACTACTTCCCTTTCACCTTTTTAGCATTTCAGAGTTTGTTTAATTTTTACGGACTTACATCTTATCAATTGTATATATTCCCACAACAAACAGAAGAAGAAAAGCGCCTTTTCAATCTTCTACAAAAAGCATATATAGATACCCGCTATTCAACAGCGTATAGAATTAGTAATGCTGACTTATTATTGCTCACCGAAAAAATCAGGCAAATTCACGATCTGTTATCGGCTATTGGGAAAGATATATGTAGCGAGCTTTGACAGCATCAATAACTCTTTCGGAGTGTGTTAGGCTCAATATATTTCTCATAGGGTTGCAGCAAGTAGAAAATGTGAACCGTAAGCTTAAAACTATTTAAGTTGGTTTAAAAACAGGGCAAAGCTTGTTAAAGAGATAGCGGCTTTGTCACTAGGATAGATGATATTTCCTTTTACATCCATAATTACCTTAAAAGGATAGCTGGCAACTTCCAATTGTGTACCCAATTTCAATTGTATATTATCATACACAACTGGAAAATTAATATTCAGTCCAGCACTTCTACTTCTTACATAGTCTTCATTTTTATTGCCATTTATATAATCTGTGTTAACGGAAATAAAAACAACATCGTCTCGACTACTGATACTTTTCCAAAAATCATTTAGCTCAGGAATTTCCCTGATACAAGGACCGCAACTGGTGTACCAAAAATCCAATAAAATGTATTTTGCTTTAGCCACTCGCTGTGGTGTTAATGAATTTACCAAGAAGTTCCAGGTAGTGGGTAAAGAGATGGAGAAGCCAGTGGAGCTAAAGGTAGTTTGGTGCAAACTTGCTATTGCATCTTGATACAATTGAATAGCGTTATCGCGGTCTACTTGTTTATATAAATCCAGTAAACCCTCTTTATCTATATTTTCTGCGGATGCACCTTGGGCAATTGCGTGTAGCAAATCAATACACTCCTTTTGTTTTCCTTTTTCTAAAAGGACGGGTACGAGTTTTTTTGATAATTCTATTGCTTTGGAATGAGGGAACTGGTGATTAGCTAAGCCCATACTCAAATAGTGCAGTACTGTCTCAGATTTGTTGTTATAAAATGCTTCATTTGCCCTAATAGTATATTCATAGGGTTTCATTAGTTGAAGACGATTTGCGGCAGCCTTGCTTATTAGCGTATCTTTTGCCGCAAGGAGTGAATAAAAAAGCTGCGCTCCTTTATTATACACTGCGATAGTAGCTAACTGAGTTTCATGGCTGGCAGTCGATCTTGTACCCAGTGCCAGCAGGTTGCCTAGACTACCTGCATCAATCTGACTAATTGCTTCTAGGTTGCGCAATCTTTCCAACATATTGAGGTCTCTTAGCAATGCTAGTGCCATATATAATTGCAGCAGTTGGTTGGTGTGCGTAGAGGCGGCATCCACATCTTGCTTTATACTGGCGAGCGCCCATAGATAAGTATACGCGTCCAGCCGCTTATATTCTTCGGTTGTGAAAGAAGAGGGATATTTCTTTAAAGAATCTCCAGCTGCTTCTGCCCATATCTTTTCCAATAAGGCAAAGAACTCATCAATAGGCTTTCCTTCTGTAAGCTTTAACGGACCTTTGGAAAACTGCGGTTTTATTACTTCACTTGAAATAACCATACGCTGTAGAAATCCTCGTTGGATTTGAGCCTGAGCATTAGAACTATAAGCAAACAGGCAAAAGAACAAAAAGAAGAGTAATTGTAGCTTCACATAACAAATGTACGAAAAGATTCGTTGTTTAGCGTAAATACATTTTAGCTGCTTTTGTAGAAGATGTAGCTTGATTTTGCCGTGAAAAGTTTAGTTACAGTTGCTTAACTGTAGATTTGGTAGTCCCGACAGGAATCGAACCTGTATCAAAAGTTTAGGAAACTTCTATTCTATCCATTGAACTACGGGACCAATAAGGGCTGCAAAGATAAGCGTTTCACAACCTATTTTATATAGCCGATTGGCCTTCGTGATTATTACTGTTTATGAGTAGAGGCGCGAATAACCAGCTCGGTATCCAGCACTTTTGTTTCAACATTTGTAACAGGCGTTTTGCTTTCGATAAGCTGTAACAGCAGTGTGGCTGCCGTTTTTCCCATCTCAAAAGCCGGTTGTTGAATAATAGAAAGAGAAGGATTCAACAACTCCGTTAAAGGAACATTGGAAAATCCGATAAGGCCCATTTCTTCCGGCAGTTTGAATTGCTTGTTTTTCAAAACCTGTAAAGTGGCAGTTGTTATCTTATCTGCCAGTGCAATAATTGCATCCGGTGGTTGTGCTGCGGCCAGCAAGCGATTCACAGCTTCTTCAATTTCTGAAAGTAGTAACCCACCATGCAGGCAGTATTGTACATGATCGTCGAGCAAAGGCACTCCCTGTTCTTTTAATGCCGCTTTAAAACCAGCTACCCGATCTTGCGAAAGAGAAAGCGATTCTCTCCCCGCAATAGCAGCAATTCTTTTATAGCCCCTCGCCAGCAAGTGCTCTACCGCTTTATACACTCCCCTGTAATTATCTACAATTACTTGATGCGTAGAAAGATTGTGGGCAATGCGATCAAAAAAAACAATAGGCATGCCTCGTTGAATCAATTCGCTAAATACACTAAAATCGGTGGTTTCACTTGCCATAGAAACAAGCAGCCCGTCAATAGAGCGGGAAGTAAGATAATTAAGGTTTGCTTTTTCCCGCTCGTGCGATTCATGGGTAGTAGAAATAATCACCGTGTACCCATTGATATACGCTACAGATTCAATACCATCAATGATCTGCGAGAAAAAGGGATTGGCAATCTCTGACACAACAACACCTATAGAATAAGTCCGTCTTTCTTTAAGACTTAGTGCAATGGGATTAGGTTGATAGTTGATTTTAGCCGCGTACTCCAAAACGATTTTCTTGGTTTCCTGACTTATTTCATAGCTGTCGCGCAAGGCACGGGATACCGTGGAGGTAGACAATCCCAGCGCTTTGGCTATATCTTTAATCGTTACCGCTTCAAATTTCATAACAACGTTTTGAATAGTCCAGCTATCTGCTGCTGCGAATAAAAATACGGCTTTTAAAAAGAGCTCTCTTTATACCCATAAGCGTAATAATTTGCTATTGCAAAAAATTATCAATATATACCTGAAATGCAATATCTTTTGTCATCAATTATATTGTAGTGTATGAAAAAAAACAATAAGTATCTTTTTCCTTTTATACTCATAACAAGCTTATTCTTTTTCTGGGGTTTTATACATAATCTGGATCCCATTCTGATTGCTCATTTAAGAAAAACGTTTCAACTCTCCACGTTTCAGTCATCGCTAGTCGACTCTGCCGTATTTCTGGCCTATTTTGCCATGGCCATTCCTGCCGGTTTGGTGATGAAGAGATATGGCTATAAGTCAGGTATTATATTCGGACTTATCTTATTTGCTGCCGGTGCTTTCTTATTTATACCTGCCGCAAATACGCACGTATATGCATTGTTTTTGCTTGCCTTATTTGTAGTAGCCAGCGGATTAACCTTTTTAGAAACAGCTGCCAATCCTTATGCAACGGTATTGGGTGCACCGGAAACGGCTACGCAGCGATTAAATCTGGCACAGGCTTTTAACGGACTGGCTGCTGTGCTGGCACCTATTGTTGGAAAGTATCTTATTCTTTCCAAAGAAGAAGTAAGCTCCGAGCAAATTAATGCTATGTCGGAGCAGGCACGCCTGGCTTTTGTACAGGCAGAAACCGATAGCGTAAAGCTTCCCTTTATTGTGTTAGGTATTATCCTGCTTTTGTTTGCTCTCATTTTTATGCGCACTAAACTTCCTGATATAAAAGAAGAAGACACAGGAGAAAAAAGAAGTTTTTTGAAAGCCTTATCACACAAGCATCTTTCCTGGGCGGTAATAGCACAATTTTTTTATGTAGGCGCACAAATATGTGTGAATAGTTTCTTTATTGTTTTTGCAGCTACGGCTGCAGGCATTACCGACAGACAAGCGGCCGATTATTTGGTGGCTTATGGTATTGCATTTATGGCAGGGAGATTTATCGGTACGTTTTTGATGAAATACATCAAGCCGGTACATTTATTGGCTATCTATGCTGTGATCAATATTGGGCTTACCTTATTAGCGATTTTAGGAACCGGCATGATAACTATTTATGCATTGATAGGTGTTGCTTTCTTTATGTCAATCATGTTCCCTACCATCTTTGCATTAGGTATAAAAGACCTGGGCGTGGATACAAAAGGAGGTTCCAGTTTATTAATTATGTCAATTGTTGGCGGCGCTGTGCTACCTCAATTGCTGGGTTATATAGCTGACAAAACACATAACATTCAATATGGATATGTAGTGCCCCTAATTTGTTTTGTGGTGGTATTGTTGTTCGCTATAAAAGGCTACCAACATAAAGAAAGAAGTCGGCAAGTGGCACAATAAAAATATATACATGAAACGATTTTGCCTTACACTGGATCTGGTGGATGATCCCACCTTAATAGCTGCCTACGAAGCATTTCATCGGCAAGTATGGCCGGAGATTATAGAGAGTATTGTAAGCGCTGGTATAACGGATCTTACTATTCACCGGTATAGAAACAGACTTTTCATGACAATGGAGACTATGGATGATTTTTCCTTTGAACAAAAAGCAGCCATGGATGCAGCCAACCCCAAGGTGGAGGAATGGGAAACATTGATGTGGCAGTACCAGCAGGCGGTACCCGGAGCACAGCCCGGTGAGAAATGGATGCTAATGGATGAAGTATTTTCTTTAAGTGAACAGCATCGTTCTCTCTAATTCTGCTGGGAATTATTTTTATTATTTATTTTTTATATAACCATGTTTAACCTAGAAAAAAAAACAGCCATTGTAACGGGAGGAGGCAGCGGGATTGGAAAAGCTATTGCTGTATTGTTTGCCCGGCAGGGAGCCCAGGTGCATATACTTGATTTTGATGAAAAGAGTGTCAACACTACCGCGCAGGAAATAGCAATAAGTGGAGGATCCGCTACCGCTTATCCATGTGATGTAAGCGATCAGCAGCAAATGATACGGATCATAAACGCTATTGCTACTAAAGGGGGTATTGATATTTTAGTCAATAATGCCGGTGTGGCACATGTAGGTACAGCCGCTACTACAGCCGCTGCAGACTTTGATCGCTTGCTACAGGTTAATGTAAAAGGCGTATATAATAGTTTGCATGCCGCAATACCCCATATGCAAAAGAACGGTGGTGCCATTGTCAATATGGCTTCTGTTGCTTCATCTGTAGGCATCCCAGATCGGTTTGCTTATTCTATGACTAAAGGTGCAGTAGTGGGCATGACGCTTTCTACCGCTAAGGATTACCTCGCAGATGGCATACGTTGTAACTGCATTTCGCCGGCAAGAGTACATACACCGTTTGTAGATGGATTTATCAACAAGAATTATCCGGGAAAGGAAAAAGAAATGTTTGAAAAATTATCCAAAACACAACCCATCGGGCGCATGGCACAGCCGGAAGAGATAGCCTATCTTGTTTTATACCTATGCAGTGATGAAGCCGGATTTATTACCGGTTGCGACTATCCTATCGATGGCGGATTTATTAAACTGAATAATTAAGCACATGAGAAGCTTGCTCGTGTTTCTTGGACTATTATTATTGCAAACTGCGTCAGCACAGGAGGCCATGAAAATTTGGTTTGCCCAAGCTGCCGCTACTTGGAATGATGCCCTACCGGTGGGTAACGGAAGACTGGGAGCTATGGTGTATGGAACGGTGGCTACAGAAAAAATTCAAATCAACGAAGAGTCTTTGTGGAGTGGATCACAGTTGAACAATAATAACCCGCAAGCAGCTACTCATAGCAAAGAAATACAGCGCTTATTACTCGAAGGAAAAAATGAAGAAGCACATGCTTTAAGTGATCGCTATCTTTTAGGTACGCCGCCGGAATTTGGATCGTACCAAACACTGGCCGATATAGATATTAGTTTTAGCCATCTAAAAGAGGTGAAAAATTACACCCGCAGCCTTGACTTACGTACAGGTATCGCTACCATACAGTTCACCGCCAATGATGTGGTCTATAAACGAACTGTTTTTGCCTCTGCTCCGGATAATAGTATTGTTGTTCATTTGGAAAGCAGCAAGCCCAATCAATTGGAGTTTAAAGTAGCGCTCAATCGGCAGCAGGATGCTTTTACACAGGCAGTAGACAATAACTCTTTATTACTGACAGGGCAGATAGTGGATCTTACAGATGCTAACAAAGGTCCGGGTGGCTTACACATGAAGTTCAATGCTGCCTTGCGCTTGTCGCAACAAGGAGGAACAGTTACACGTGGTAGCAACAATCTTTATGTAGCTAACGCTACCTCTGCTACATTACTTATCACCGGTGCTACAGATTATAATTTAGCTCTCTTGAATTTTGACCGCTCTATTCTTCCGCAGAAAACCTGCGAAGCTATTATAACTAAAGCCGCCGCCTATACTTACGAGCAGCTACTACAAAATCATTTGGCAGAGTTTGTTCCTAAGATGGAAAAGCTCTCTTTCACGCTGGGCGAAAATAAATACGATCATCTGCCTACTCATGAGCGACTTGCACAGGTAAAGCGGGGAACCATTGATCGCGGATTAATCACATTATACTTTCAGTTTGGCCGGTATTTATTACTTAGCTCCTCCAGAGCCCCTGCCGTACTGCCTGCCAACCTACAAGGAATATGGAACAATCATTTTACTGCTCCCTGGAATTCCGATTATCATACCAATATTAATATACAAATGAACTACTGGCCAACAGATGTGGCCAATACGTCGGAAGCTTTTGCACCGTACACACAACTGGTCGATCAATTGCGGGTACCAGGAAGAGTAGCAGCAAAAGAAACCTATAATGCCGCCGGATGGATGATACATCATGCAACAGATGTATTTGGAAAAACAGCTCCTCATTCGGGAATACATTGGTCCCTCTCTCCTTTAAGCGGGGCCTGGCTGAGTTTAAATATTTGGGATCATTATTTATTTACAGGTGATAAAGAATGGCTGGCAAAGCAGGCTTATCCTATTATGAAAGAAGCCGCTGTTTTTGTCCAATCCTTTTTAATAAAAGATAAAAATGGTTACTTAGTTACAGCGCCTTCTATGTCGCCGGAAAATTCTTTTCTATTAGCGAATGGTAAAGCAGAGCAAATAACCTATGCCCCTACTATTGATGTACAAACGATCATGGAGCTGTACAAAGCCTGTATTACTGCTACAAAAATTTTAAAAACAGATGTGGCTTTTGCAAAAGAATTAGAAACATCGCTGAAACAATTACCTCCCATAAAGATTAGTCCAAAGACAGGCGGCATACAGGAATGGATTGAAGACTATGCTGAAGCAGAGCCTGGGCATCGGCATATTTCGCATTTGTTAGGTCTTCATCCGGGTACAACTATCACACCAGAGCAGCCTGCTTTATTTGCGGCAGCCAAAAAAACATTGGAAAGAAGATTAGCCAACGGTGGCGGCCATACAGGCTGGAGTCGCGCCTGGATTATTAATTTCTATGCAAGATTATTGGATGGAAAAAATGTAGGCGATCATGTACAGGCTTTACTAGAAAAATCTACACTGGATAATTTATTTGACACACACCCACCTTTTCAGATAGATGGTAACTTTGGTGCAACGGCCGGCATTGCGGAAGCCTTACTACAAAGTCATAACAGTTATATTCAATTACTGCCTGCACTGCCGCCTACTTGGCATACAGGTGCCATAAAAGGCTTACTGGCAAGAGGTGGTTTTGAAGTGGCACTACAATGGCAGAACGGAAAACTGACAGATGCCGCTATCGTTTCCCGACTGGGCAATCCTGTTGTGATAAAATATGGAGAAAGAAAAGTTTCTTTTAAAACAGTTGCCAACAAAGAATATTCGCTACAAAAACTATTAAAACTATAGTATCATGAAATTGATTCGATTTGGAGAAGCCGGTAAAGAAAAGCCGGGCGTATGTATAGATGACAAGTTGCTGGATGTATCTGCCTTTATACGAGATTACAATGAAGCTTTTTTTGAACACGACGGACTGGCTTTATTGGAAAAAACCATTGCTTCATCGAGAGCTTCATTTCCGGAATTACCGGCTACCATACGACTAGGCGCTCCTGTTGCAAGGCCTTCAAAGATTGTATGCATTGGCTTGAACTATGCAGACCATGCAAAAGAAACAGGTGCAGCAACACCTGCCGAGCCGGTTATTTTTATGAAGTCTTCTACTTCCTTATCCGGACCCAACGATGCGATTATGATACCGCGTAATTCTGTCAAAACAGATTGGGAAGTGGAACTGGCTGTGGTTATAAGTAAAAAAGCAAGTTATATAGAAGAAGCAGCGGCGATGGATTATGTAGCGGGTTATGTTTTACACAATGATGTAAGTGAGCGGGAATTTCAACTGGAGCGCGGCGGCACCTGGGATAAAGGAAAAGGCTGTGATACGTTTGCTCCACTCGGCCCCTGGCTAGTCACTAAAGATGAAATACAGGACGTAGATAATCTTCGGCTTTGGCTTACTGTGAATGGAAAAAAAATGCAAGATGGTAATACGGCCAATTTTATTTTCAAAGTGCCACATGTTATTGCTTACGTAAGTCAATTTATGACCTTATTGCCGGGAGATATTATTTCCACAGGTACCCCTGCCGGAGTGGGTTTAGGATTCAATCCATCTATCTATTTAAAGGAAGGTGATGTAGTGGAACTCGGTATTGATGGATTAGGTAGTTCCAAGCAAACTTGTATCGCCTGGAGCAGACACTAATCGTTAGTTTAGTTAACCTGGTTTGTTTTATTAGTAAATGAATACATCATGGAAGAAGAAAAAGTACCGGTCATTGATACCCACGTTCATTTTTGGAAATATGATAAGGCTCGTGATACCTGGATGGATAAGATGAAAACATTACAACAGGATTATCTGCCACATACGCTGGCAGGTACGCTACAGCGTAATGGTGTAGATGCCTGCGTGGCGGTGCAAGCTGATTCATCAGAGTTGGAGACACATTTTTTGGTAGAGCTATCGAAATCACATTCGTTTATAAAGGGCGTAGTAGGATGGGTGGATTTACTAGGAGAAAACGTTGAAGAACGGTTAGACTATTTCTCGCAGTATGCGATAATAAAAGGCTATCGACATGTTGTACAAGCCGAGCCAGACGGTTTTCTTTTACGGCCGGATTTTCAAAGAGGAATAAGCGCGTTGGCAAAATATGACTACGCCTATGATATATTAGTGTATCACCACCAGCTATCATCGGTGCTGGAATTGGTTAAGGCTTTTCCAGATCAACAATTTATTATTGATCATTGTGGTAAGCCGGCTATTGGAGAAAAGAAATTGGACGAATGGGCCACTTATATCAGAAAGATTGCACAACATCCAAAAGTATATTGTAAACTGTCCGGTCTTTTCACTGAAGCAAAATGGAAAGAGTGGAGTCCTGCAGAATTTTATCCCTACTTTGATGTAGTGTTTGACGCCTTTGGAACAGATCGTCTTCTTTTTGGCAGCGATTGGCCTGTAATTCTGGTATCGGGAATGTATGTACAATGGAAAAGTATGCTGGAGAAGTACATGGAAGAAATGACGGTAGCAGACAAAGAAAAAGTTTTTGGCAGTAATGCAATTGATTTTTATAAGCTCAGCCTTTAGAAAGAAAAAGCTTTATAAAAGTCTTCATAAAATTCTATACTATGGATTTGCAATTAAAAGATAAAATCATCATTGTATCTGGTGGAGCGAAAGGAATAGGAGAAGGCATTGTAAAAACATTAGCCACAGAAGGTGCTATACCTGTAATCATAGGCCGCAACGAAGAGGATAATCTGGCAACGGTAACCGCCGTACAAAATGCTGGAGGTGTAGCATTTCAGGTTGTAGCAGAGTTATCGGACCCGGTACAATGCAAAGAGGCTGTTGAAAAAGTAATACAACAGTTGGGAGGCATAGATGGGCTGGTAAATAATGCAGGAGTGAATGATGGAGTAGGGCTAGAAAATGGCAGCTATCAGCAGTTCATTGATAGTCTGCATAAAAATGTTGTACACTATTATTTGTTGGCACATTATGCGTTGCCGGAGTTAAAACGTTCAAAGGGAAGTATAGTAAATATTTCTTCTAAAACAGCAGACACCGGGCAGGGAAATACTTCTGCTTATGCCGCCGCCAACGGAGGTCGCAATGCACTTACCAGAGAATGGGCAGTGGAGTTATTGAAATATGGAGTTCGTGTAAATGCAGTCATAGTAGCCGAATGTTTCACACCATTATATGAACGATGGATTGCATCGTTACCCAATCCGGAAGAAAAATTGAAAGAGATAACGGCAAAAATACCCTTAGGCAACAGGATGACCACGGCTGAAGAGATTGCGAATGCAGTAGCTTTTTTATTATCCAACAAATCAAGTCACACCACCGGGCAGTTGTTATATGTAGACGGAGGATACGTACATCTCGATAGGGCGCTTGCAAATTCTTAAGTCACTATAGCCTGAAATAGTTATAACGATGATTATCTCGGGCTATTCCATCAGACCATCAAAACAATAAAAACATACAGATGAAAAGTGTTTCTTTTTTTATTCTACTACTCGCCATGTGTTCTTTTAGCATCCCTGCAAAGAAAAAGAAGGTTATTTTTTTTGGAGACTCCATTACCCAAGCCGGCGTAAACCCCGGCGGGTATATTGTTAAGATGGATAGCCTTATTCGCAAAGAGGGCTTAGGCGATCAATATGAACTGGCGGGTGCTGGCATAGGGGGAAATAAAGTGTATGATTTGTATCTGCGTATGGAAAAAGATGTGCTGGAAAAAAATCCGGATATAGTAGTCATTTATGTAGGCATCAATGATGTGTGGCATAAAAGCAGTGCCGGTACAGGAACGGATCTGCATAAGTTTGAGCAATTCTATAAAGCGATTATTGAAAAGCTGAAGAATAAAAATATCAGTGTTGTTCTCTGCACTCCTACGGTTATAGGAGAAAAAAACGACAACTCTAACCAGCAGGATGGCGACCTGAATGAATACAGCAAGTCTATCCGTAAAATAGCCCAAGAGTTTTCCTTACCTATTTGTGATTTGCGTCAAGCTTTTATTGATCATCTTAAAAGTAATAATGCAGCCAATGCAGATAAAGGAATTTTAACAACAGATAGAGTGCACTTAAATGCGGCGGGCAATTTACTGGTAGCAAAAGAAATGTGGCAAGTACTAAAAAAATCTAAGTAAAGTGAAAATCTTGGTTTGTACAACGCCAGGTGAGTTCTTGTATAAAGAAGCAACAACACCTATAGCCGGCATCGGAGAAACATTGCTATTGATAAAGCGCATTGGTATCTGCGGAACCGATCTTCATGCTTACGAAGGCACGCAACCCTTTTTCCAATACCCTCGCATACTGGGTCACGAGTTGGCAGCAGAAATTGTTACTACTGATGCGGCGGGATTTGCAGCCGGAGAAGCCGTAACCATTATCCCTTATTTTAACTGCGGTACTTGCATTGCCTGCCGCAATGGAAAAGCCAATTGCTGTTCTGCGATTAAGGTATGCGGTGTTCATATTGATGGCGGCATGAGTGAATACCTGGTAGTACCCTCTTACTCGTTGGTAAAAAGTAAAGGGTTAAGCTGGGACGAATTAGCACTGGTAGAGCCGCTGGCTATTGGCGCACACGGGGTAAGAAGAGCAGCCGTGCAAGCCGGTGAATTTGTACTCGTACTTGGCGCAGGTCCCATTGGTTTAGGTACGATGGAGTTTGCCCGTATTGCAGGTGCACAAGTAATAGCAATGGATATTAATGAGCAACGCTTGCAATTTTGTAAAGAAAATTTAGGCATAGCACACACGGTAAATGCTGGTGCAGCAGATGCGCTGGAACAAATACAAATTATTACCCACAAGGATATGGCCTCGGTGGTGATAGATTGCACGGGCAACCTACACGCCATAAATGATGCGATCAACTACCTGGCACATGGTGGCAGAGTTGTGTTGATAGGTTTGCAAAAAAATCCCTTTAGTTATAGTCACCCAGAATTTCACAAAAGGGAAACTACACTCATGAGTAGCCGCAATGCCACCCGCGAAGATTTTGAATGGGTGATTGCATCTATGAAAAAGGGATTAGTTAGCCCAGCTACTTATATTACCCATCGGGTAGTTTTTGAAGAAGTAAAAAGTCATTTCAACGGCTGGTTAAATCCTGCTACCGGAGTCATAAAGGCAATGGTAGCCATATAGATGTTTTGAATAACAAATCATCCAGCGCAATATATCTCACATTGAGATCACTTATCCTCTTCAGCAACTATTATACTTGTATTTACTAACGATGGGAGTAGTATAAAAGCATAAATCCCTAGCTTCCAATAAAGCACTTGAAGTAACCGTAAGCTATTACCTTACTTATCCTAGGCTACCTTCAATTTTTTTATTTAGCAGAAAATGGTATTCTTCCATGCTTATTTTACCAATGTAAAGAAGGTTGTACAGTATCTCTTCTTTATTTGCAAGTGTATTAAGATTATGAGTAGGTGTTGTTTTTATTTCAGCCGCTTCACTTGTTAACACAGTTGCTTCTGTTCTTATTTGATTATCCATTGTTTGTGTTTTAAGTTTAACAACATTCAATAGGACAAACAATCTTGACAAAGAATAATTAATGTGTAATTGATACACAAATCTACTAAAAAGAACAGATGTCGGTGAATTTTGGTTGTTAAAATACTTCTTCAACCGGTTTTATTGATGCAGATTAATAGATAATTTATATCTGCTACATATAATTGAAATAAAAACAAATCATTACAATTTATGTAAGAATTTCCTCCGGCAACGATTGCGTAAATAAAAATAGGCGATTCTTCTCGTATCTATAAATATATGGGTAGACTTGTACCAGAATATACACGCTGTACTTTACAGGTAATAACGATTCACTAAAACGATTTTCCTTTTGCCAGACTCCATTTTATAAGAGAAAGAGTTTGTTTTGTAGGCAAGCAACTGGAATCAACTTGTTACGACGTAAAGTAACACTCATAGAGGCTGTAGAAAACGATACACTATCAATAAAACCAGTATGCATCTTTCAAAAAAAATACTTACTACTTTACCACAAAAGAACGGGCTGGAAGTGCCGGATGAAAAAATATTTTCCCTGCCGGAAAAAGTAATACAGTTTGGAACCGGTGTATTGCTAAGAGCCTTGCCGGATTATTTTATTGATAAGGCTAATAAAAAAGGGCTATTCAATGGGCGCATTGTTGTTGTAAAATCTACTGCAACCGGAGGCACCGATGCATTTGATAAGCAGGATGGCTTATACACTTTATGCGTAAGAGGCATAGTAAAAGGAGAGCAGATTGAAGAGAACAGTATCAATGCTTCCATAAGCCGGGTGCTATCGGCCAGTATGGAGTGGCAAGCTATTTTGGATTGTGCTGCCAACCCCGACATGCAGCTGGTAATCTCCAACACAACAGAAGTGGGTATTACGTTGGTGAAAGAAAATATACAGGACACACTGCCTTCTTCTTTTCCTGCAAAGCTGCTGGCATTTTTATACAAGCGATACCATTTTTTTAAGGGGGATCCCACTAAAGGCCTGGTGATAGTCCCTACAGAGTTAATCACCGATAATGGCAAGAAGCTACAAAAAATTTTATTGGAGCTGGCAACCTACAATCAACTGACCACAGACTTTATAAACTGGCTTAGCACAGCCAATCATTTTTGTAATTCCTTAGTTGACCGGATAGTTCCCGGCAAACTGTCTGTAGAAGAAGAACAAAAAACAGTTACCACATTGGGATATGAAGACGATCTGATGATTATGGCTGAGGTATACAGGCTCTGGGCCATTGAAACCGATACCGAGCAGGCAAGAAAAGTTTTGTCCTTCAGCGAAGCAGACAAGGGTGTAGTGATAACCCATGATATTACAAAATTTAAGGAACTTAAGTTGCGTCTGTTAAACGGATCGCACAGCTTCACTTGTGCCTGGGCCTTGCTACAAGGATTTACAACAGTAAAAGAAGCAATGGCTGATGCTACTTTTTTTACTTTCATCCAATCATTAATGGAAGAAGAAATTATTCCAGCCATTATCGGAGATCCTATAACAAAGGAAGAAGCGGAAAAATTTGCTCAGAATGTTTTGGATCGCTATCAAAATCCTTATCTGGAACATCAATGGATGAGTATTTCCGTACAGTACACCTCAAAAATGAGACTGCGTAATGTGCCGCTTTTGCAATGGTATATGGAAAAAAAGCAGACAGCTCCTTCGCATATGGTAACAGGTTTTGCGGCTTATTTATTATTCATGCGTAGCCACAAGGATGAAAAAGGCAATTACATAGGAAACTGGCGAGGGAAAAAATATCTACTCAACGATCAATATGCCGCAGTTCTCTATGAAAAATGGCAGAAATACTCCGACTCCGATTTAGTAAAAGTCGTTTTGAGCGATGAGGAATTATGGGGAACGGACTTAACAACGTTAAATGGATTGGCAGCTGCTGTGGAGAGTGAATTAAATACACTCAGGATGAAATACCTTAGCGAGTAATTACTATGTTAATCTAATTACTAAAATTTATGGCACAACGAGTTTTACAGGTACATCCCAAAGACAATGTGCTGGTCGCATTGAAGAACCTGACTAAAGGAGAAGAAATACAATTCAACGGAGAAACATATCTGTTGCAGGATGATATAGCAGCCAAGCATAAGTTTTTCATGCAGGACATGCAAGCCAGTGATGCCATTATCATGTACGGCGTACTGGTGGGCAAGACGCAGTACGCAGTCCCTCGTGGCGGATGGATGAATACCGATAATACCAAACATGCCGCCGATCCATTTTCCTACCGCGCTTTTCAATATGACTGGCAGCCGCCGGACATAACAGCTTTTAAAGAAAGAACTTTTTTAGGCTATCATCGTAATGACGGACGCGTAGGTACAGCTAACTACTGGCTATTTATCCCTACTGTATTTTGTGAAAACAGAAACTTAGATGTGATACGCGAAGCGCTGCACAATGAGCTGGGCTATGCCGTTACCGGAAAGTATAAAAACTTTGCCCATAGCTTGTTGAAAGCCTATCGCGAAGGAACAGACATCGCTACTCTTGACATTGATAGTCTGATGGCAGCAGAAAGTGCCACAACAAAACGTGTATTTAAAAATGTAGACGGCATAAAATTTTTAAATCATCAGGGTGGATGTGGCGGCACGCGACAGGATGCGGCTATACTAAGTAAGCTACTGGCTTCTTATGCCGATC
>CAZPPM010000061.1:0-18835 GCA_964588445.1 uncultured Citrobacter sp. | reverse complement strand
CTCTAGCCGATCAACTTAATAAACAGTTGAAAAGGTTCTTATACTCTTTCAGAAAAAGTGCAAGAATGTTTTTTGACATATATGACACAGAAGAAGGGTTGGAGAATGACGGATATGCGGCCGATTTGGATGTAGATACTGTTATTATTCCGAAGCGCCAGCCGTAACGATTCCTTTAGGAATAGATGCGATGAGCCGCTGCGTATAGGAAGATTGTGGGTTGTTATAAACAGCTTCGGCCAACCCACTTTCTACTATTTTTCCCTTATTCATCACGAGTATTCTGTCGCTGATATAGCGCACAACAGAAAGGTCGTGTGAAATAAATACAGCAGTAAACCTATATTCGCTTTTTAAATCATTGAGCAGGTTCAATACTTGTGCTTGAACACTTACATCCAGCGCGGATACGGATTCATCACAAATGATAAATGAGGGGTTCAACGCTAATGCTCTTGCAATAACAATACGTTGCCGTTGACCACCAGAGAACTCATGTGGATAACGATTAAAATGCTCTGCTTTAAGGTTTACTTTTTCCAATAATTGTATAGCCAGTTCTTTTCGTTGCTTTGCTGACGAAGCTATACCATGTACCAGCAAGGGTTCAGTAATTGCGCTGCCAATGGTAAGGCGGGGATTGAGTGATGAATAAGGATCCTGAAAAATTATCTGAATATCTTTTCGTAAGTGCTGTAGTTCCTTTGTTGTAAGTGTGGCAAGGTCTTTTTCTTTATAGAGAATCCGTCCGCTTGTAGCAGGTATTAATTGTAATAATGTTCTGCCTAAAGTTGTTTTACCGCAACCACTTTCTCCCACCAATCCTATTGTTTCTCCTTTATACACTTCAAAGCTTACATCATCTACCGCTTTGATATAGTCGGTGGGTTTTCCTAAGAAATTCTTTCTCGACGGAAACCACACAGCTAAGTTTTCTGCCTTTAAAATAACTTCCTTCGATATATCAGAAGTCGGTTTTATAGAATCTTTTAATTCGATTGTTTGCGGTTTCCCTTCTACGAAATCACTAACAACGGGAAGGCGTTGTCCTTTGTGGTATAAAACCGGGCGGCAAGCTAAAAGACCTTTTGTATATGCATGAGATGGATAAAGAAATATATCCCGCATCGTATTTTGTTCTACAATCTCGCCTTTGTACATGACTATTGTTCTATCCGCAATTTCAGCTACCACACCCAGGTCATGTGTAATAAAAATTACTCCCATGCCTGTTTGTTGCTGCAATTCCTTAATCAGTTCCAGAATTGTTTTTTGTACGGTAACATCTAAAGCTGTTGTAGGCTCATCGCAAATAAGTAAAGCCGGCTCGCAACACATGGCCATGGCGATCATCACCCGCTGTTTCTGTCCACCGCTTAGCTGATGTGGATAGCGTTCCATAATCGAAGCAGGAGAGGGGAGTTTTACTTTTTCAAACCATTCTATAGCCTGCGACCTCGCTAGTTCCTTTGTAATTTTTTTATGACTTTGTAAAGCTTCTATTACCTGATCACCACACTTCATCACTGGATTCAAGGAGGACATAGGCTCCTGAAAAATCATCGCAATTTTATTGCCTCTTATCTTTTGTAAGGTAGAAGACGATGCAGTAAGAATATCAAGATACGGATCGCCATCTTCCGAAAAAAGAATAGCCCCTTCACGATAAAGTGCAGGGGGGCTGGGTAATAATTGTAAAATGGATAAAGATGTAACCGATTTTCCGGAACCTGACTCACCCACCAATGCTACTATTTCATTTTTGTGTACTTCAAAGGAAATAGTCTGCAATGCAGTTGTAACGGTATCATTACTGACAAAATCAACCGACAGGTTTTTTATTTGCAATAAGGGTCGCAACGAATAAATTATGGCTTTTCTACTACACGAATAGAAAGCTTTTTGTCCGGTGTAGGATAAAAAGCAAGACACACGGCACAATCCTGTATGGCTGTGGTGTCGAGTACAAAATAGAATTCGTCACCAGCTTCTATTGTTGAAGGAAACGTACAACGGCTAGCGAGGCTAAAAACATTGCGATAGCTTTTACCTGTTGTTTCATCTGTCCAGTTATCCGTAACAAGATCGGCAGCAATAGGACTGTTTACACTTATAGTATAGTTCATACAAAGTGCTTTTATCTCCAACTTCCCTTTGTAGATACCTTCAGGTGTTTTTTTACTTCCACATTTAGAAGCAGAAAGTACAAGCGTACTTAGTAAGGATAAAATGAAGAAAGTGCGCATAGTAGTGTATATTAAAATTTAAGATGCCTTACTGTATGTCCATCGTTAATTAATTGCTTGAGTGAATCAATGCCAATTTTTAAATGCGTATCTACAAACTTTGCCGTTATAGATTTATCGCTTTCTTCTGTTTTTACACCTTCTGGTATCATGGGCTGATCACTTACTAATAATAAAGCTCCGGTAGGTATTTTGTTATAAAATCCTACCGTAAAAATGGTAGCTGTTTCCATATCAATAGCATAAGCTCTTACTTTTTGCAGATATTCTTTAAACTGCTCATCATGTTCCCATACTCTTCGATTGGTAGTATACACTGTTCCCGTCCAGTAATCTACTCCATAATCGCGAATGGTTGTGGATACTGCTTTTTGCAAAGCAAAGGCGGGTAAAGCAGGTACTTCTGGGGGGAAATAGTCATTGGATGTACCTTCTCCACGAATGGCGGCAATGGGTAATATTAAGTCCCCTAATTTATTTCTTTTTTTAAGGCCGCCGCATTTACCTAAGAATAAAGCTGCTTTGGGTTCTATAGCCGTTAGCAAATCCATCACTGTGGCTGCCGTAGGACTGCCCATACCAAAATTGATAATCGTGATATTATCCGCGGTGGCACACTGCATAGGCTTTCCCTCTCCAATAACGGGTACATTGTGCCAGTTAGCAAAAAAGTTTACATAATTACTGAAATTAGTAAGTAGAATATACTCTCCAAAGTTTTTCAATTTCTCGCCAGTATAGCGGGGAAGCCAGTTATTGACAATTTCTTCTTTTGTTTTCATTCATATAAAATTTAATGAGGCAATTATGCACAAGCTACAATTCATTGACAATCTATACATGCTTCTTAATGAAAAGATAACAGTTTTTGCAATTTAATCAATTACTTTTGAAGGATGCTGCGTATTCGTTATCCCGAGCCTACATTTCGTATAAAAACAGAGAAAGAAAAGGAATATATTTTTGATGCACTGCGAAAAAAATGGTTGTTATTAACTCCAGAAGAATGGGTGCGGCAAAACTTTGTTCAATACCTCATACAGGTGAAAGAATACCCCGCTTCGCTAATTGCTATGGAAAAAACCATTAAAGTAGGCGAGATGAATAAACGTTTTGATGTGTTGGTCTATGATCGTCATCATCAGCCTAAGTTAATGATAGAATGTAAGGCTTCATCTGTACCTCTTACAGAAGATGTACTACATCAGTTATTGCGCTATCATATTGCTGTACCTGCCGGTTTTCTTTTTGTGATCAATGGGAAAGAGCATTATGGCTGGCAAAAAAGAGATGGGCAACTAGAACCCTTACCGGATGTGCCTTCGCTTCATGAAATTTGATTTGGCGAAATAGCGACCCTGCACTACCTTTGCCCACTCTTAAAAATCAACTATTTGTACGGCAAAATCCGTACAACCTTGTAAATCATTAAATTATGAAAAAAGGTCTCCATCCGGAAAGTTATCGCTTAGTAGTGTTTAAAGACATGAGTAATGGGCAAAGCTTTCTGAGCCGCTCGACTGCCTCTTCCAAAGAAACTGTACAATGGGAAGATGGTAACAATTACCCGCTGATTAAGCTGGAAATTTCAAATACTTCGCACCCGTTTTTTACTGGTAAAAATGTACTGGTAGATACTGCAGGTCGTATTGATAAATTCAAGAAGAAATACGAGAAGAAGAAATAATTTATTAGCTTTAAACCGGAACTCATTGCGAAAGCAACGGGTTTTGTTTTTCATGGCTATACTTTTAGACCTCCTGATTCCTCAGGAGGTTATTTTTTTGTTGCAGCTTAATAAAATCAGGTAAGCAAAGACATCCTGTTATGGAGGAATAACAATAAGAAATGTTGAAAAGGAGAGAGGGCTCGTTTTTTAAATCTTGATAATTTTCTTAGATCGAACCTTATTGATTGTTTTTAGAGCTATATCGATCGATTTCTTTTTTTGCTCTATCGAGTGCATATTTAATTCAGAATCCGGGATACTTTCTTGTTTTGCTTTCTTCATTTCATTTTGCACTTTCACCAACTCTTCAAAAGCCAGCGTATAAACTTGTTGCAAACTATCCAAGCGGATGTTTGCCATCTCTACTTCGAGTTGCTCATTGATTGTTTTCCAATTAATCTCGGCGTAAGCAGCTTTTAGCTTATCCTCCATCTTATTCCAATCAACTGCTTTTGCCGTTGCATCAAGGTAGGCTTCTTTAATTTCTATTTTCTCTAACGGAGTGAAGGCATCGGCAATACTTTTTTCTACATCTTTCCATTGTATCTCTTCTGCCAATCGCTTAGTAGCTGTCAGTGCTTCTTTTACCTGTTGTTCTGCTTCCTTATCCAAGTCAGGAACAGATAAATTTCTTATTCCCACAAATTGAAATTGTCCCTCGGCTGTTTCACCAGAAGTACTGGGAATGCCCCCTTCTTCTGCGACAGGCAGAATAGGTTGTTTTGTTATATTCTTTGTATAAGCACTGTTATAAACCGATCCCTGTTTTTCCTGAACAGCAACATAAATAGCATCACCAGGGCTAACAGATCCTGCTGCTACAATCGGATGATTATCCGAGAAAAATAAAGGAGAACCCAATTGTGAAAGCATAGTAGCTTCCCGTGAGGACGAAGGAGTAGAAATAGTATTACCAAAATAGAAAACAACATTAATGGTAAGTAAAAACAGTAAGGCTGTTGCTACTCCTGTTAGTTTACGAGCAGTAAATTTTTTCTTTTTATCTATTCCAAGTATAGCCTCTACTCGTGTAAGCAACTCACCTTTTTTTCCGGTAGCGGCCAATGCCAGTTGGTGTCGCTGTTGCGCCGATTTTTCCAATAGTAATAAAGCAGAAGCATATCCATACGGATCATACTGAAACTGCAATACCATTTCATCACAATGCTTTTCTCTTTCTTTTTCAATCAGCTTATTAAAAGCTTTTACAAAAGGATTAAAGTATAAGAAAGTATGAATAATTTTAGTCAAGAGGTTAACGATAAAATCAAAGCGCTGAATGTGCACCATCTCGTGTAACAATATAGCTTCGATTTGCTGAGGTGTTAACTGATTAACTGCTGCCAGAGGCAAAATTATCATAGGTTTCAAAAAGCCTACTGTCACCGGTGCAGTAACTAAATCAGACAGCCATACTTTCACTGGCTGTTGTACCCCCATAACTGCTGCTACATTTTTTACAAAAAGTCGCCAGTTGACATCTGCTTTGGATAAACCGGTTGTCTTTATTAGTTGTACATAACGATAGTTACGAATGAAATTGGCGAATGGAACCGTGAGCAGCAGAAGGTAAATAAAAGAAGCCGCCGGTAATAGGTTGATTGAAAGCCCTTGTAGCTTATTTACATCTATCAACTGTAAGAATCCTGTAGCGGTAATACTTTGCTGCGAGTAAGCAGTAAGAAAAGTAACGACAAACCAGCCAAATCCAATAAATAACAAGGCCGTAGCCAGAAATGCCTTTTGTCCGGCACGCAAAAAACCGAGTACAGCCGTAATAAGCTGGTAAAAAATCCACAATAAAGCCATTTGCCACAAGCTGTTTACAACAGCCCACCCCAATGCCTGCAAAAAGTCAGATTGGTTGATAGCGTTCATCTACTATTGTTTTTTCATATCATTCAATAGAGCTTGTATTCTTTCTATTTCTTCGGGAGTTGCCTTATGTTCACCCAGCGCCTGAATGACGAGTTGGGTAGGGGAGCCCCCGAAAAGAGTATTGATCATTTTACCTAATAAATGCTTTTGTGTTTTCTCCTTGTTCACTGCCGCCTGGTACACATGGGTACGCATAGAATCATCACGCTTTACCAATCCTTTCTCGTGCATAATCTGCATTAACTTCAACGTAGTTGTATAGCCCACATCTTTAGACTCTGCCATGGTCTCATGAACTTCCCGCACGGTTGCCAAGCCTTTTTGCCATAAAATCTGCAAAATCTCCAACTCACTTTCCGTAGGCTTTATATAGTTTGTTGTTGCCATTATCGAGGATTTATAGATCGAATATACGATCTTATTCGTATTACTTGTATTTCCCCAGCTTTTTTTAGTTTATTTAACAGGAAGTCAGCTTGCTAGTACAAAATTGCAAGAATTTGCACTAGCCCACTACGGCAAGACTTTGTATAAACGACGTAGCTAAATTATATCTCTTTACTATTCTAAGAGAATTACTTATTTTAACGCGATGGAAATTGCCATTCGGTATATCTCATTAGACGACAGCCTTGTAGACCAATTGATGCTGAAAGAATATGCATCAGCTTTCCCTTTTTTAAAAGAAATAGGCAACTATTCCACACCCAATGAAGGCCTGATGGCCATGAGAGAACTAAAACCTGATCTTGTATTTTTAGATGTTGAAATGCCCGGCATGACAGGTGTAGAAGTATTGAGACTGATAAGAAGGGAAGTTCCCCTCGCTGTATTTATTACTTCCCATCCCGAATTTGCGTTGGATAGTTTTGAGCTTTCGGCCTTTGATTATGTTGTAAAGCCGCTGACGCAAGAGCGCTTTGCCTCCACAGCCAAAAGACTGCAGGAGTACTGGGCAATGAAACAAAAAGCAGAGGCGTATGAAGTGATAGTTGAGCAAGAATACATCGTTATCAAAGAAGGGTATAATCAGGTAAAGCTTCCGTTGCATGAAATAATCTATCTCGAAGCCATGCAGGATTATACAAAAGTAGTGACGGAAAAGAAGAACTACCTTACGCTTACAACACTTACGGCTATACTACAAAAGCTTTCTGCAGTGAAATTTATGCGGGTTCATCGTAGTTACGTTGTAGCACTGAGCAAGATAAGAGGTATTAATGGTAGCACCATTCTTTGTGGAGAAACAGCTATTCCCATAGGCAAAACATATAAAACCGAAATCGCTCAATTAAAACTCTGAGCTTTGAAATCGATTCTTCTTTTTTTGTTTTCAGTAGGTACGGCTCTTTCCATTGCTGCGCAAAAAGAACCTGATTTAAGTAAACTGAAAAACATAGGAGATAAAATAACTACCTGGCACGAGTACTGCAATTCGCTTTTGGGACAAACGCAAAACGAAAAAATTTTTCCAAAACTTGCTGCTGCAGCTAAAATAGGAATTGCCCTAGCTCCTCAAGACAGCCTTCGTGCTAAAGCGATGTTCTCCTTATTTGCAGGTGTTGCTTATGAAAATATGCGACACTACGACACCGCTGAAGTTTATCTTACCTATGCATTAGAACAAGCAAAAAAGATCCAACATCAAAACTATGCAGTACTGGCGCTTACCCGCTTGGACAACATTTACTCCTATACAAATAGCACTGAAAAAAGGCAACAAGTAATTGCAACACTCAAAGCAATTGGTGATACTACCTCAAATCAAAATACAAAGCGAGAGCTCTATAGCATGCTCGGTGGTTATTACAGGGATATCAATAACTACGATAGTTCTGTGTCTTATCGTCTACAGCATATAGATACTTACAAAAAGCAAATTGAAGAGGGTACAGCTACTGATACGATGAATTTGGCATATGCTTATACCAATTTAGGCAATTTGTTTAATGAAATAGGCCGATATAATAAAGCACTTGAATATTTATACGAAGGGGCCGATATTATTGGTAACAGAGCGCTTACCGGCAACGAAGAAACCTTGTATCTATACTTTATGGATGCATATGCCGGGTTAAAAAATACAGATAGCTTATTAAAATATTATCGCCTTATCGTTACAAAAATGGCGCATAGGGATACCTTATACAATGTACTTTCCAGAGCCAATTATTTTTTGGGTAATTATTATCATAAATTAAATAAGCCGGAAAATGCTTATTACTTCGCATCATTGGCCTATCAGCTCTCAAAAAAAAATCCTAATGCAGATGTGCGTATAGTAGCCAATACATTATATGCAGATTTACTTTCACAACGAAAACAATATAATGATGCGCTTTCCATTTTAAATAGTACGCTGAAAGAAGATTTTTCTTTTGACAAACAATTGTTAGCGAATATTCATCAAACAATCTCTAATTGCTATGCCGGGCTGAACCGATGGGACAGCGCTTATGCATATTATAAACTATATAGCGAAGCGAATGCGGACATATTAGAAGCTTCCGGTGAAAAAAATATTGCTGACGCAGAAGCTGTGTACCAGAATCGTGAAAAACGGCTACAGATTGAGGCAAAGAATATTTTATTACAAAATGCCAGCCGTCAACGCCTTTGGCTAATGGCCGGATTAAGTCTGCTGGCTTTAATCGCTTTACTCTTATTTATCATTTACCGAAATAAAAAGAAAACCGCATCAAAACTTGATGAAAAAAACAAAGCTCTTGTTTTTTTAAATCAACAGCTAGATGAAGCGAATAACAGTAAAGCAAAATTATTTAGCATTATTAGTCACGATTTACGTTCACCCATCAATCAGGTACATCAGTTTTTACGACTACAACAGTTAAATCCCGATGCACTAACTGCAGAACAAAAAGCTTCGTTGAACAACAAGATTCAAACGGCTACCGGATCTTTGTTGGAAACAATGGAAGATTTGTTATTGTGGAGTAAGACGCAAATGAATGAATTTAAAGCTTCTATTCAACGGGTAAATGTTACAGAAACTGTACAAGATATTGTAAAGCTTTTGCAATTAAGCATAGATGCAAAAAAAATACATGTGGATAATCAGATACCGACAGAAATAATTACCGATACTGACCCAAATTATCTACAAACAATTATACGCAACTTATTACAGAATGCCGTAAAAGCATCGCCGGAAAATGGGAGAGTGGTTATCTTGGCAGATACCCGAAGCATTTCAATTAGCAATGAAGGGGTACCATTTACCCAAGAACAATATGAAACTATTATACAAAATAATGATATCGCTAAAGGCTTAACCGGACTGGGATTAAAGCTAACCGATGAGTTAAGTAAAAAAATAAACGCATCGCTACACTTTAGTTCATCAACGACCGGATTTACTACGGTTACAGTACGATTTGCCTAGCGCTAGATATCTACGGCAGATAAACTTCTTTTATTTTTACAACAGTTTCTCCAACCAGAGTTAGCTCAAAAAGTGCATGGCGATACATTTTATGTAATCGTTGTAGAGGGGTTACGGGAATCTTAGGTGCTGATGGAGGAATTTGTTCAACAAGCATGTCTAATCTAACAGATAGAGAAACGGGTAATCGCCTTATAAGAGGGTTCTCATTTACAATATAATAATCATTAGGTACAGCTACTTCAATCAAATTTCCATCATCATCAAAAGTTGAATCTGCTTCTCCACGTTTTTGTGCGGCCACAACAGCTTCTTCACCCGTAAGCATCTGTACATAATCTGCGTCCAGCGTATAGAATGTGTTCGGTTGTTTTAAATTCATTTGTAAAGGCTTAATGATCTGCCAGGGTAGCGTATCCTTTTTTTTATAAAAGTTTTTTATATAAGCAAACTGCACGATAGTGTCTGTGTGACTTTGTGCCGCTATGTGTGTTGATTGAAAAATAAATATGCACCCAATCGCTATAAGTTTAAGAATACGCATGTTTTTCCTTTATATAGCTAAATTAATTCCCACACCCCAAGCCTTTTAAAGGAATCGCTCAACGATAGTTAATAATCGGTTAAAGCAATGCCAGCAACGTATATTTCCGTTTACCGATTTTACTGTTCCCTTTATCGATTGTGTTTGTACCCGGAAATGCTGTGTAGTATGTTTAATGCATAAATTTTATACTTTATGAAACAGGTTTTCCTTATAGCAGCGTTGTTTGCTATTAATTTTTCTTATGCGCAAAGGAGCAGGCAGAGAGTTAACCAGCTACCTGTTAATACAAATTATAACCTGCTTGATATGCCCGGTTATAAAAAAGCTCCTATTCCTTTTGTGCCTTTTAGTGATGGACCGGAGGCGAGAAGAAAAGGATTTAAGCCGGATAGTATTTATACATGGGTAACTCCGGATAATAAGAAAAAAAGAGCCACCGGCCAACAAATACTAGATGAGGTAAATGCTGTCGAAAAAGATTTGGCTACGAGAGGACGATCGCTTAGAAACAAATCTCCTTTTGAAGGATTGGTATTATCACTTCCGCCTGATTTCAAAACCAGGCGTGTTGCGGTACCTCCTAGTTTTGTTGAGAAAAATAAAAGAAATCCGCTAAGCCCTACTATAAATACAACTAAACCTCCTGTTATAGGTCCTAACGTCAGCAACCTCAATGTAGCGGGTTACATGTATCCTTACTTTGGTATCCTAAGTAGTAGCAATGAGTTCCCGGGTTCAATTAGTGATGTGCAAGTGATAGAACATGCTACTAATGGCTCTACTGCATTAACGGTGCCGCTCGTACTCGCTATAGACGATAAAGCATATTCTAAAATAGGAGCCTGTACGATGGAGATTTACAAAACAGCTAATAAAACAGGCAGTCCTTTATTTTCTGTTCCTGTCAACATTAAATCTCCATCTTTCTCTCGTAGATGGAGTACGCAAATAGCAGCAAATACAGAAAACATACCGTCACAACCCCAACAGTATGGTTTGTACGCTTACAACGTACAGTTTACTAATACCAATAATAGTATCCCTAAGCCCAACCGCGAACACAGTTATTACTATGTTGTATTGAAATTTACAGATGTATCTGGAAAGCAAATGATGTTTTCTTTCCAAAACCAAATACGTTTAGATAATACTGAGTTACCTCCTATAAGAATACAGCCGATACCTTCAAATGCTTCCATAAACGGCATCAACTATGATATGACTGATCATGGATTTGGTATCTATATAAAATCGAATGGCTTTAAAGCTAGCACTTCGCAAACCAATTTCGGCTACTATGGCGAAGAGTACCAATCATCGATTAGTGCAGACTTTAGTATGGGTATTCACTATTATAATTTTGAGAACCTTGTTAATAGTAATGCGCCTAAACAGAAAGATTGGGATATTATAGGTTTCAATTTTTCTGCTAAAAGAAATGCTACCAGACCAGATCAAAAGTTTGCCCCTCCGACTATTCGTGTACCGGGTAAAAAAGTAGAAAATGATTTATTGAAAGATCCCAACACTCATTTTTCTGCAACAATATTGGGAGAAAAAACTACTTCCCAAAAAGTGGAAGAACTACTATTTAACGAACGGTTTTTTATTGGCCCTGTTCCTTGTATTGCTACCATATTATTAAAAGGGGAAGCAGGTGTTGCCGCACAGGGAACTTATGCCGGTACTGATATGCAGGCTACCATTACACCATATATGAATTTACAAGTGATTGGCTCAGGAGGAGTAGATGCTTATATAGCCTGGGCCAAGGTAAATGTGGGTGTTGACCTTATTGATATAAAAATGCCGATAACACTTACAGCAGATAACCCTTCCGTTGCCTCGGTAGATGCGGCTGCAGACTTTAAAAGCCTGAGTGGAAGAGTAAGTTTTGAAGCGGGTTTCTGTATCCCAATTCCTTTCTTTGACGACATCTGCAAATCATTTACTATTCCTATTGTATCCTGGCCAGCACCCTTGTCTACTTCGTACACCATCACTGCTAACGGCGATTTCAATAAAAAATAAATAAATGAAAAAGCCGATCATTTTATTTTTTGCAATACTTATACTGACTGACTGTACCGGCGTAACAATAGAAACAAAAATAGAAACAGATACTGCCAAAGAGAACAAGTACAGCCCCTCTTTTACTGAAGGCAAAAACGGAGTTTTCATAGTTGACGAAATCACTTATAATGGTACTGTTTCTATCCAGTATTTTGATGATAAAAGGCAAGAACAATTTTCCATTATTTGCCAGCAAAACGAACCATTTACACTATTACAAGTAACATTTGCCAATGAAGATCAGCTAAAGGGCTCATTACAACCTGTCGGAAGTTTTTATACTATACGTTCAGGCAAAGCCCATATTTCTTTGTCAGGTGCAAAAATTGGCACTAATGAATTTGTTACGCGGAATGAATCAAGCGGAAGCATAGCCGTTGCTAACCATAAAGTGATAATAAAAGATTTGGAGCTTTTTGCTACCAATGGGGCTGTAAAAAAAGTGAATGCAGAACTACCATTTTAAAGCAGGTAATAATTGTTACTCTCTTGTAGTCAATTTTGGCTGACCCCTTTCAACGATTATTGTATTCTTTTCATCGGTTGCGCTTGCATGTTCATACTCGTTTACTATACATTTATGTATTTATTAAAAAATAGAAAAAAATGAAACAATTAACTTTTCCCGTACTTATTTTTTCTGCGCTTCTTTTTTCCTGCGATAACGGATCTACTGAAAAAAAAGTGGACAATACCATTAACCAAACTTTATCCGATGCCGGAGTAGACGTAAATAGTGAAGAAGGGAAAACCGGTACTTTTAGTTTTGATGGGAAAGAGGTGAGTGGCGCGGTAACTACGCAATACTTTGGCAGCAATAAAGAAAAAGCTAACTTTTCTGTACTATGTCAGCACAATGAAAGTGATGATCCATTAAATGCGAATTTTGAGTTATTGCAGGTTACTTTTTTGAACGAAAAAGAAGCTACTACCCATCCTGCCTTAAAAATTTACACCAGAGGTTCTTCTTTACCCATGACAGAACCCGAACCCGGTATTGTAGCTGTTTCACTTTCAGGAGTAGGTAGCGGATTGGGTCAAAGCGAATTTACCGGAAGTGCAAAATCTACCGGCAGTATTACTGTATCCAACAAAACTGTAACGATTAAAGATCTGGTACTTTTTACTAGAGAAGGAGAGAAAAGAACGGTAAATGCAACACTGCCTTACTAAGTAGATACAAAGTGGGGCCACTGAAAAGCTAATTCTGTTCCTACAGTGGTGTCTATTCTTATTTATTAATAAAGCCCACAGATGTGGGCTTTATTCGTTATCATGTTATAAACATAAAAAAATAAGCCCCACTATAGAAATAGCGGGACTTATGAATGGTTATGATTAGCTCTTCAATTATTTGTACTGCGCCGCTTGTTGTTCGGCTTTAGCAATTGTCTTTTGCTCACTCTTCAATTCAATTTTCTTTTCTGAAAGAGGAGGAGCGGCAGGTACTTCTTCTGTATGGCTCAATTGTGCCAAACTAGGAGCTATAACAAGCGATACAATCGACATCAATTTAATAAGAATGTTCATGGATGGACCCGAAGTATCTTTAAAAGGATCACCTACTGTATCACCTGTAACAGAAGCTTTATGTGGCTCTGATTTTTTGTAATACATCTCTCCATTTATTTCAACACCTTTCTCAAATGATTTCTTTGCATTATCCCAGGCACCACCGGCATTATTCTGGAACATTCCCATCAATACGCCACTTACAGTAGCTCCTGCTAAAAATCCGCCTAATGCCTCAGCACCTAGACCTGGCATAAAACCAATAATTAATGGAGAAACGATAGCGATAGCACCCGGTAACATCATTTTTTTAATAGAAGCCTGTGTAGAAATAGCTACGCATTTATCATATTCAGGCTTACCTGTACCTTCCATAATACCAGGAATCGTTCTAAACTGTCTTCTCACTTCTTCCACCATCGCCATAGCAGCCTGTCCTACCGCCCGAATAGCCAATGAGGAGAATATAAAAGGAACCATTGCACCTACAAATAAGCAGGCTAATACATTGGCTTTATAAATATCAATACCATTGATACCGGCTACACCTACGAAGGCCGCAAACAAGGCTAAAGCAGTTAATGCTGCAGAAGCAATCGCAAAACCTTTACCTGTAGCAGCCGTTGTATTACCTACCGCATCCAATACGTCTGTTTTTTCCCTTACATCAGGAGGCAGCTCACTCATTTCGGCAATACCACCGGCATTATCTGCTATCGGGCCAAAAGCATCGATAGCTAATTGCATGGCCGTAGTAGCCATCATTCCGGCTGCAGCAATGGCCACACCATATAAACCGGCACACTCATAAGAACCCCAGATACCACCCGCTAATACTAAAATAGGTAAGAAGGTAGATTCCATACCAATAGCTAAACCACCAATTACATTGGTAGCATGACCTGTAGAAGATTGTTTAATGATACTCATCACCGGGCGTTTGCCCATTGCAGTATAGTACTCAGTAATAATGCTCATTAAAGCACCTACACCTAAGCCCACGCCAATGGCTCCCAATACACCCCATTTACTAAATTCAAACCCACGCAAAACCATCATTTCTGGCAATAGCCAATATACCAGCCCTGCAGAAGCAATAGCTGTTAAGACCATAGAGCCCCAGTTGCCCATGTTCAACGCTTTTTGAACAACGGAAGTGTTGATACCGGCAGAATCACTGATACGAACAAACCAAGTCCCTATTATGGAGAAAAGAATACCCACTCCGGCTATCAGCATTGGCAATACTACTGGTGAAAATCCACCGAGTACATCATCGCCAAAAGGAACGGTAGTTTGCTGGCCTAATACAATTGTAGCCAAAACGGTGGCAACATAGGAACCAAACAAGTCGGCACCCATACCGGCAACGTCACCCACATTATCCCCTACATTATCAGCGATAGTTGCAGGGTTACGAGGATCATCTTCAGGAATACCAGCTTCTACTTTACCCACCAGGTCAGCACCTACGTCGGCAGCTTTGGTATAAATACCCCCACCTACACGGGCAAATAAAGCGATAGACTCTGCACCCAGAGAAAAACCTGTCAATACTTCAATCGTACGAATCATTTCCACCGAATCAACAGTAGCATCCGGAGCAAAGAAATATTTTAATACAATATATAAGCCTCCTAAACCTAACACGGCCAGACCGGCAACACCTACACCCATTACTGCACCTCCTGTAAAGGAGACCCCTAATGCTTTACTCAGGCTGCTACGAGCCGCTTGTGCTGTACGCACATTTGCTTTCGTAGCTGCTTTCATACCTATGAAGCCCGCAAAGGCACTCAATACTGCACCAATCACAAAGGCAATGGCAATAGACCAATGTGAATGTGGGTTAGCACTAGCCATTACCGCCAGCAATACGCCTACGATAACAACGAAATATCCCAATACTTTCCACTCTGCTTTCAGGAAAGCCATTGCACCATCTGCTATGTACTTGCTAATTTCTTTCATCCGGTCTGTACCGGCATCTTGTTTCGCTACCCACTTGAATTTTACAATCGTGTACAACAAACCAATGATGCCCATTACCGGCACCAGGAGAATCAATTTGTCCATAAGAGTTGCTTCTTAATAAAAATTTAAAGGACGGCAAAGATAGGGGATGAACTGCAATACTACAATAGTTCTAAGCAAGGTGATACTCAGTTATTTAAAATGCTATTACAGTAGGGAAATAGTCTTGCAGGATTTTGCAGACAAACCCTGTGTCAGCAAAAGAAAGTAACCGCTCAAAAAGAACTAATCCAACTTAGAAAGCAATTGATTTTGCTTTAGATAAATAATTAGTTACAATTATACAAAATAAACAAAATATTGATATTAAGTATTTTATAAAATATATTGAAATATTTATTTTAATCACAGGAAGTGATGCGGTAGTAGGCTTCACCTAAGCTATTAATAATATCACTGGCCAGCATAGTTTCCATGGAGGAGTTAGTTGCCGCAATATCGCCTGCCAATCCATGCAGGTAAACGCCAAAAATGGCCGCATCTTCACTACCATAGCCCTGTGCCAAAAGTCCGGTAAGAATGCCCGTCAGTACATCGCCCGACCCGGCAGTAGCCATACCGGGGTTACCAGTACTATTAAAATAACCTTTACCTGACGGCGTAGCAATAAATGTCCGGTGGCCTTTCAAAACAATTACTACCTGCAATTGCTTTGCCTGATCGATAGCTACTTTTATTTTGTCAAAATCAGTAGTCGTTTCACCAAAAAGACGGGTAAACTCTTTAGGATGCGGAGTAAGTATAGAGCCGGCAGGCAACTGCGTCAACAATTCTTTCCGGTTGGCTATAATATTAAGTGCATCGGCATCCACTACAACAGGGTGATGATAGCTTGCAAAAATGGATTGTAAAACATGTGCCGTTTCTTTTTCCATACCTATTCCCGGGCCTATTCCGATAGTTGTAAATCGATCAAGCATAGGAGGCAAAGATGAAATGTACGCTAGGTTGGAATCCGTATCGATCATCGCCTCCGGTATTGTTGTTTGTAATACGGTATAACCACAGGCGGGCGTATGAACCGTAAGCAGACCTGCTCCACTGCGCATACATGCCCGGGCTGCTAAAATAGCTGCACCTACTTTTCCCTGGCTACCTGCCAATAATAGTGCATGCCCAAAATTACCTTTGTGTGCAAAAGAGTTTCGTGGGCGATAGATTCTTTTAATGAAAGCACTCGCTATCATTTCATAAGCACTCTCAGCGGCAAATCCAGGATGCAAACCAATATCCAACACATGCACCTGGCCTGTGTACTGCACATTTTCCGGGATTAAAAAAGCCAACTTCATACATTGAAAAGTAAGTGTATGGCCAGCTTGTATAACAGCATTACCTATTGATGGTTGATCGGCAAATAAACCGGATGGTATATCAATAGCTATTACATCGAGGGGTGCGGTTGAATTGAGATATACAGCTAGTTGATTATATAACCCTTCAAGTTTACGACTCAGCCCTGTACCGAATAATGCATCTAGAACAACAACATCCGAAGGTATTTCTGGAAAATCATCTACAGACTGTATCCACTTTATCGTTGCTTCGTTTTGATCTTGTAAACGTTGTAAATTAATTTCAAAGTCTGCACTACCTGCTTTTCCTTCATCACTAATAAAAACGATTAACTTATCCTCAGGATCCACAGCCGCCAGTTGCCTTGCTATAGCCAAGCCATCACCACCATTATTTCCCTTACCACAAAAAATATAATAAGTCCGCCGTTGCGCATAGCGACGCATCAGCCAGGCAGTACAAGCCGCAGCCGCTCTCTCCATAAGATCTATAGAAGCAACAGGCTCTTCAGCGATGGTATAGGCATCCCAGGATCTTATTTGTGCAGCTGTGTAAATTTTCATTTGCGCAGGAGATAGAACCATTCAAATGTAGGCTAAAAGAAATGTAGTAAAAAATGAACACCACAATTGTATAAACCGATTCTACTATGACTAATTATCTTTTGCCGTAAGGCTTTACTTTGCGTAATTACTTTGTCTTTTTCTTTGCTCGTACAGGTACTTTTTTGGCTGGTGGTTTTACTTCCTTCTTTTGCGGTACTGTAGTTTTTTTCTTAGCAGGAGGGGGAGTAGCTGCCGTTTCTTCTTCCTCTAGTTGCGATTGCTGGTAATCACCAAACAAGTCATAGGCTTTATGCGCTGCTGTCCAAATGTTGCGATTATATTTATTTCCCAGAATAATGATTGCAACTTTCTCGTCGGTAAGTCGCGCAAAAGCCGGCGTAAATCCATGCCAACGACCAAAATGATAAATCACTTTTTTACCATTAGGAATCATGAGTAGTCGCCAGCCCAAACCATAATTATGTGTTCCCGGCTTTTCAAAACTATAGGGCGCAAAAGCCGAATCTAATAATGTTTTTGAAATGAAAGCTTCATTGTACAAAGCCTGATCCCATTGCAACATATCCCGCGGTGTGGAATAAACATTTTTATCCCCATAGGTTGCTTCCAGAAAATCATTTTTCCAACGAGCACCATTTGCTTCATACGACATAGTGGCACTAGCTGTATCCGCCAATCTAAATACGAACGTATGTTTCATGTTCAACGGATCAAATAAATATTCTTTCATGTATCGAGGAAAATCCAACCCACTTACTTTTTCAATAATACTTGCCATCAATGCATAGTTGGTATTGCTATAACTAAATCGCCTATCCGGAGGAAAGCTACGAGGAGGTTTTTCTTTGTATAAGAATTGAATAAGATCCTCGTTCATGAGATAATTTTTCTTATCCCACTGTTTGCTTTGGTCAACGAAGTAGACATAATTAGGCAAGCCACTACGATGATTCATCAGCATCTTAACAGTAACGCCAGGATAAGACAAGCCAGGAAAAAATTTCTGAATACTGTCGTCCAACGACAGTTTACCCGCCTGTATCATTCGCAGCAAAGCCATAGCTGTAAAGGGTTTGCTTGTAGAAGCCAAATGAAAAGTAGTAGAATCTGTTAAAGAATCTTTTACTCGCAAGTCTCTGTATCCAACATATTTTTCATACAGAATATTACCTTCTTTTGCTACCAGTATCGCACCATTAAATCCACGGCGAATGAGCATACTATCAAAAAAAGCATCTAACTGACGATAGTAACGGCGATAAGCCTGCTGATCCACCGAAGGAGGAGTAACAGGATAATAAAGTAAGGAATCTTCTTCCGGGATAATAGCCTCCCCAGACGAGGTGGCACTGCTACAGGCATACAAACTCAACACTATACCAAAAACTACTAAAAGGTTTCTCAAGACTCGTAATTTTATCCCGCAAAAGTAAAAGTTGAAAATTATGTAACGACTTGCTACTTTTCCCCAAGAGCTCATTAATCTGAATAACCCTTACTATATATTTGCAAAATGACAACGACAGCAACTACCAGCTACCCCAAAGAAAA
>CAZPPM010000060.1:0-19223 GCA_964588445.1 uncultured Citrobacter sp. | reverse complement strand
AGCTATTCTGGCGAGATAAGAAAACAATAAAGAATATTGACTATTGGATTTCTTATTCATTCCTCGATACGGAAAGAGACTTTCTTAACTTTCCCTCAGCTATTACTCCCAATTTTGCGGCAAAGCATACGGCTTCCTTAATTGTAAAAAAGCTTGTACAAAAAATAAAGATGAATTTTAATGGGGCGTATAATTATGCTAGTGGGAGACCTTATTATCATATTGGCTTTGATGGTAACGAATATAAATTTACGGATAGAGGAAGAGTTCGTGACTATCACAATGTAAGCTTTGCTATTAATTATTTACCTTCTTTGGGCAAGGAAAAAGCAAAATCTTTTGCCGTGTATGTTTTGCAAATAAGCAATATTTTTAACCTTAAGCAAACTTATGGGTATCAGTATTCTTTTAATGGAATAAGAAAAGAAGCCATAGTTCCCCCTTCCAGGATGTTTGTGTTTATTGGCGCATTTATCAGTTTTGGTATTGATCGTACTGATGATGTTATTAATAATAGTTTTTAATTACTAAAAATATAAAAATGAAAAAAAGTATAGTAGTTGTAGCGTTGATGGCTGTAGCGGTATCGGCCTTTTCGCAAAGTGAAAAATATATACAGGCTATGCAAAAGTTAGTACCGTTGGTAGATACAACGCGAGAGCCATCAAAACTATTAGAGCTATCCAATAGTTTTGAGCGTATTGCAGAGGCGGAAAAAACACAGTGGTTGCCTTATTATTATGCAGCGCTTACCAGAGTTAATTATGGTTATGGCGCTATCGATATGCGTAATGTAATGGAGCCAAGGACGGATAAAGTAGATCCTATTGCGGATAAAGTAAAAGTATTATTAACAAAAGCTGATGAGCTTAGTAAGAATAACTCAGAAATATATGTGGTAAAGAAATTATTGTTTTCATTTTATATGCTAGGCGATGTAATGAATCGCTATATGACAGATGGAGAAGATGCTCGTAAGGCATTAGAAACTGCAAAACAATTAAATCCGGATAATCCAAGAGTGTATCTACAAGAGGGAATAGATTTATTAAATACACCTGAGGAATTTGGCGGCAGCAAAGAAGGCGGAAAGAAAAAAATAAGAGAGGCTGTCAATAAATTTGAAACGTTTAAACCAGAAACGGCGCTTCATCCATCTTGGGGGTTGTCAACGGCTAATTATTTTTTACAGCAATAATTTTTTGATGGAAGAAAAAAATATTTCAGCAAAAGAAGGACTGGATCTTATCACAGAAATGATAGGTAAGGCAAAATCCACTTTCAACGAAAATGGATCCAGCGCTATCTTATGGGGAATTACAGTGGCCCTATGTGGGTTTGTAACATTTGCAGAGATACAGTGGAATTTTTCTATTGGTTTTTCTATATGGTGGCTTATTCTTGTGGCTGCAGTAATACAAACGGTCTTTATCGTACAAGAATCTAAAAAGGAAATTGTAAAAACACATCAGCAGGCAGCATGCGATGTTATTTGGCTGGTGTATGGAATAAGTATAGCTTGTATTATTGCCTACTCGGCTATTGTGCCCGGCGTAGCCAAAGAAGCTTTTGCAAATGCAGATATACAACTCTTTTCAAAAGATCTAAAAAGCGGCGCAGTGAAGGAATTTGAAGTATTGCTGCCGAGCTTATCATCGGTTTACCTTATCATTTATGCATTTCCTACTATTGCAACAGGACTTATTTGTAAATTTAAACCTATGATTTACGGAGCGATCTTGTGTTATGTATTTTTTGCTATTTCTTTATTTGTGCCATTTAAATATGATATGTTGCTGACAGCTTTAGCAGGAATCGGCAATTGGCTAGTTCCCGGACTCATATTGCAAACTAAATACGAGAAACTGAGACGCGGTAATGTTTAAAGAACTTGATCCGATACTACATTCTCAACTACGGCTTGCCTTGATATCGTTATTGATAAGTGTGAAAGAGGCTGAGTTTACTTTTTTAAAAGAGAAGACGAATGCTACTGCCGGCAATATTAGTGTGCAGTTACAAAAACTAAAGGATGCGGGTTATATAGAAATTAATAAGCAGTTTAAGAATAATTATCCGCAAACAATTTGTCGCATTACTCAACAAGGGATAGAAGCATTTGAAAAATATGTAGCGGCATTGCAGACCTATTTAAAAAAATAAAGGTTTATGGTGATTAGTAGGACGACGTCTTTTTTCTAGCAGACGAATAGATTGTAGCGTTAGACCTGTATAAGATCTTTGTTAGGTAGTGAACTATTTTTTTTGAAAGTATTCATATTTTTCTGGTTGTTTTCTGCGGAAAATACCAGCGCTATGCTTGTATAAAAATCCCCGTTTTTACTTTTCTCTATTTCAACTATTATTGATGAATTAGTTGCTTCAATAGTCCAGCGGAAAACGACTTAGTATCAGTGGTAGAAGTCCCAGAGTCTATAGGGTATTAAAATCTTGTTCCTCTTTTATTGATAAGTGCAGAATTGGAATAAAGTGTTGCGTTTGTGATAACAATAGCAAAGAAAAAGCGAAAACCAGTATAAACAGCAGAAACAGTTTGTTTTCATTAGCTAGGCGGTACTCATTAATAATATTGAAAAGTTGACCGGGGTCAAGACTATTTTTGACATATAAAATTAAGAGCCCTAAAAAGAAGCAGTATTAAGCGGTTATATACAAGAAGTTATGTTGTTAATTTCTGTTTTGAGCAATAGAATTGCCGGGCCTACACAATGGTTAAGCATTTATTTTAATATTGATTTTTGTGAGAAAGTGGGTAAAAAAAAGATCAACATTGCTTCACAATAATATTGCTTATAAGTATCTTGTGCCGTCTTAGTTTCCTACCCTATTAAATTCCCGCTTGCTGAAAAAGTTATTAAATACTAATAACACCCTATTTCCAATTCTTAGCAAAACTTCCGGTTAAGTTTTTATTAGTAAGCATTAGTGCAAAAGTATTTTCTGCTAAATATAATTATATATAGAAATCTATGAGATTTAGAATTGTTGTATGGGCGCTAATGATGCTATTATCAGTTATTACTGGCAAAGCGCAAACTTTCACTTCGGGGTCTAGTTTAGTTGCTACGACAGCAACTAATTCTAATAGCTGGTCACAACCAGTTGGCGCTTTATTTTCGAAAGACGGTAGTCAATTATTTGTATGGGAAAAGGGGGGTATTGTATATGTGTGTAATCGAAATGCTCAAGGCAAGTATATTAAACAAACAAATCCCATAGTTGACATTTCAGAAGAAGTGGGTAATTGGAGAGATTTTGGATTACTTGGCTTTGCACTCGATCCGCAGTTCCAGAGTAATGGGCGTATTTATTTATACTATGTTGTAGATCGTCATTTTTTGATGGCGAAAGATCATGGTCAAGGCACTTATAGTTCAGAAGCAAATGAATATTATAAAGCAACTATAGGAAGGGTGACCCGTTACAATACAACAACTGTAAGTGAAAATCTTGTTGCGCAAACGGGTAGTCGTGTGGTATTATTGGGAGAAACAAAGGAAACGGGAGTGGCTATTCTTCATGAATCACATGGAACAGGAAGCTTGGCCTTTGCTGCAGACGGCACATTATTATTAACTATGGGTGATGGGGCTAGTTATAATGGTGAAGACTTCGGATCCAAATACGATACTTACTATGAAGATGCTATAGATGATGGGATTATTAGGAAAGAAGAAAATGTAGGTGCTTTTCGAGCACAAATGCTCAATTCACATAATGGCAAGTTGCTGCGTATTGATCCAGAAACAGGAGATGGGGTAAGCAGTAATCCTTTTTTTGATGAAAATGCACCTCGTTCTGCAAAGTCAAGAGTATGGGCGCTGGGTTTTCGAAACCCATTTCGAATGTCGATAAAGCCTGGATCGGGGTCTACTAATCCGTCTATAGGCGACATTGGTGAAGTTTTTGTTGGTGACGTAGGAATGAATACATGGGAGGAGTTAAATGTAGTAAAGTCACCTGGGCAAAATTTTGGATGGCCAATTTATGAGGGGCATACAGTACATTCAAATTATAGTAATGCAAATACGCAAAATAAGGATGAACCCAATAGTTTGTATAATGGTTCTTCTTGCGGTAGGAAGTTTTTCCGATTTAAGGAATTGATAAAGCAGGATAATGCAGATAAAAACAGTACTGTATTTAATCCCTGTGATAATAGTCAGCTAATAGGAACAGGTAACAGGTTTATTCATTCGCGGCCATCCATTGATTGGCTTCACGGTAATGATAATGCTCGTGTTGGAAAGTTTGATGCATCTGGCAATGCCATAACTATGTTAATAGGCAGTCCCGGATCTGGTACTACAGGTTCTCCTTTCAGAGGTAATTCCACATCTGGGGGTACTTGGTATTCAGGGACGGCTAGTAGTTTTCCTACGGAATACAATAACACATTAATAATTGCAGATTATAATGATCAATGGATTCGTCGACTCTCCTTTTCCTCATCAGATGGTGTTTCAAAGGTTGATGATATTGCCACTTCGGCTGGTCCTGTAGTATGTGTTGTCGAAAACCCATTGGATGGTTCTATTGTTTTTGTTGATCTTAATAATGTTAAAAAAATCACCTTTGGGGGGAATATACCTCCTGTAGCAAAAGCAAAATCGGATAAGACTTATGGCCCTTCTGAGCTTACAGTAAAATTTGATGCAAGCGGCTCTTATGATCCTACAACGGGGCCTAACGGAGGCATAAAATCTTATAATTGGACTTTTGGAGGTATTTCCGGCACAGATAATGAGAATACAAGTACTGATGCGACAGTTACCCGTCGTTTTTCAGCACCTGATGTTAACCCTAAAAAATATGTAGTGAAGCTTATTGTTACGGATCGCCAGGATGCTATTAGTACAGACAGCATTATTATATCTGTAAACAATACTCCACCAAATGTAAAGATTACGAATCCGGCTAATGGGTCTGTCTATGCAGTAGAAGCAGGTCTTGGTGATATTGTTTATAATCTCACGGCTGTTGTAACAGATGAAGAACATGATTCCGATACAGAGCTTAATTATGCTTGGCAGACTATTTTAAAGCATAATACGCATGAACACCCTGAGCCAATTGATTATAATAAAGAATCTACAACACGTATTTCGAGAGTTGGTTGTAATAGTGATGAATATCATTGGCTAATAAAGCTAACTGTTACTGATGCCGCAGGCTTAAGTACGATAGATTCTTCTCAAGTATACCCAGATTGTTTGGGCGCACTCCCTATATTTCTACATAGATTTAGTGTTACAAAGCAGGGGGCTACTAACGTTGTGAACTGGAGAACACTACTCGAGTCAGGATTAGAACATTTTGAAGTAGAAAGAAGTTCCGATGGGATTAACTACTGGTCTATTCACTCACAACCGGCACGTAATACAGAAGAAGCAAATGAATATAGCTTTATAGATAATAATGCTCCGGGAGGAGTGAATTACTACAGGCTCAAAATGGTGGAAAGAGATAATGTTATTCGTTATTCCATGGTAATAAAAGTAAGTACAAATTTAGCGAAAAGAAGCCTTTTTGTTTCGCCGAACCCCGTGATTAATAATTTCTCACTAAGTTACCAAACAGAGTCTTCCGGAGCAGCTACCATCCACATAAAGGATATTACGGGCAAAATACTAAAAACCTTTACGGATGCTGTAACGAAAGGTAATAATGTTATTTATATACAAAACATGGCAGACTGGAGACCAGGGGTATACATTATCTCATTACAACAGGGGAATAGTGTCGAGCATACGAAATTTGTAAAGGCAGATAAATAAACTACTAAATGCATTGCTGATTTCAAATCCCCGGTACAATAATCGGGGATTTTTATATATGCTGTTTTTGTTTTTATACTAAAAGAAAAAAGTGTAAAAATTTATCTTATTGTTAATCAACTAGATGCTTAAAAAATTGCAACATATATCTTGTGGGGTATTGCAAATAATAAATTGAGATATTATTTTTATTCCCTAGTCCTTCCATCTCTTATTTGATAAGCCACTTCCAATTTTCTCTTATTACAATTTCCTGATTTGAACATGAAATAAAATACGGAATTACTATTCTGTAAGTGAATCCATTTATCATATTGATAGCCACATTTATTCTGAATCTAAAGCAATATGATAATGAAAAGAGTTCTACTATTATTTTTCGCCTTTTTAATTAAGTCTGCGGGTAATGCGCAGACATTTTCATCAGGTGCTGGCTTGGTTGCAACACAAGCAACAGATATTACCAACTGGTCACAGCCGGTAGGGGCTGTTTTTTCAAAAGACGGTAATCAGTTATTTGTGTGGGAAAAAGCGGGTATCGTATATGTATGTAAACGTAATGCACAAGGCAACTATATCCGGCAAGCAACTCCTGTAATAAATATTTCAGAAGAAGTGGGCAACTGGAGAGACTTTGGATTATTAGGGTTTGCCTTAGATCCCCAGTTTCATAGCAATGGACGTATTTATCTATACTACGTAGTAGATCGTCACTTTTTGATGGCAAAAGATCATAATCAAGGTACTTACAATGCAGGTACAAATGAATATTACAAAGCGACTATAGGAAGGGTTACACGTTATAATACCACTACTTCCTCCGGAAATCTAATAGCGCAAAGCGGGAGTCGCAAAGTGCTATTGGGAGAAACAAAAAAAACCGGTGTGCCAATTTTACATGAATCACATGGAACAGGCAGCTTGGCTTTTGCTGCCGATGGCACATTACTATTAACGTCTGGCGATGGAGCCAGCTACAGTGAAGTTGACGGTGGTAACATAGGGCATACTTATTATCAACAGGCGTTAACAGATAGTATTATCAGGAAAGAAGAGAATGTGGGTGCGTTCCGTTCACAAATGCTCAATTCCCATAATGGTAAACTGTTGCGTATCGATCCGGAAACGGGAGATGGGGTAAGTAGTAATCCTTTTTTTGATGAAAGTACGCCCCGCTCAGCAAAGTCAAGAGTGTGGTCGTTTGGTTTACGAAATCCCTTTCGGATGTCAGTAAAACCTGGGTCAGGCTCTACTAATCCTTCAGCAGGAGATATAGGTGAAGTGTTTATTGGAGATGTGGGTTGGAATGCTTGGGAAGAAATAAATGTTGCCACAAGGCCAGGGCAAAACTTTGGTTGGCCTATATATGAGGGGCATACAATACACTCAGGTTATAACAATACAAATACACTAAACCGTGATGAGCCCAATCCTTTATTTAATGGCTCGTCCTGTGGCCGGGAGTTTTTCAGATTTAATGAACTGATACGACAGGATAATGCAGAAAAAAATAGTGCTGTATTTAATCCTTGTGATAATAATCAACAAATAGGAATAGGGAATAGATTTATTCATGCGCGACCATCCATTGACTGGGAACATAAAAATGGTAATAGAGCACGTGTTGGAAAATTTAATGCAGCTGGTAATGCAATAACAATGAACATAGGTAGTGCGGGATCCGGCACAACAGGCTCTCCTTTCATAGGCAATTCTACATCTGGAGGTGCCTGGTATTCGGGAACAGCTAATAGTTTCCCTGCAGATTACAAAAATACTTTGATCATTGCAGACTATGATGCTAAATGGATTCGTCGACTTAGCTTTTCTTCATCAGATGGGGTTTCAAGAGTGGACAATATTGCCACTGCAGCCGGACCTGTAGTATGTATGGTAGAGAATCCTTTGGATGGCTCTATTGTTTTTGTAGATCTTACTACAGTAAAAAAGATCTCTTTCGGGGGAAACATACCTCCCGTAGCAAAAGCAAAATCGGACAAGATCTATGGCCCATCTGAGCTTACTGTTAAGTTTGATGCAACAGACTCTTACGATCCTACAACAGGCCCTAATGGAGGCATTAAATCATATAGCTGGAGTTTTGGAGATATATCTGGATTTCAAAATTCTAACTCCAGTACTGATGCGGTAGTTACTCGTCGTTTTTCAGCATCTAATGGGAGCCCTAAAAAATATGTAGTGAAGCTTACAGTTACGGATAAGCAAAATGCTGTTAGTACAGATAGTATTATCATATCTGTCAATAATACTCCCCCTGTAGTAACAATCACTAGTCCGGAGAAAGGTTCTAAGTACAAGGTTGGCCTAGATACTTTATATAGTTTAAAGGCAACAGTAATAGATACTGAACACACTTCTAATCAGCTTTCTTATGCTTGGCAAACAACACTTCGCCATAACGATCATGAACACCCAGAGCCTATTGACGCAACTAAAGAAACATCTTCTGTAATTTCTCGTATTGGTTGTAATGGAGATGATTACTATTGGTTGGTAGAGCTTTCGGTTACAGATGGTGCAGGTTTGATGGCAAAAGACTCTTCAAAAATTTTTCCTGATTGTGCAGGAGCTCTTCCGCTATTTCTTCACAAGTTTGGCGTAGTCCAGCAGGGCAATGGTAATGTGATAAAATGGACTACTCAACTTGAATCAAACATGGAATATTTTGAAGTGGAAAGAAGCAGTGATGGAATACGATTTATGCCTATTTATCGTGAGCCATCAAGAAATACGGAGGGAACTAATGAGTATAGTTTTACCGATAAAAATCCAGGGGTGGGGGTTAATTATTACCGGTTGAGAATGGTAGAACATGGAAACATTATTAGGTATTCAATCATTGCAAAAACAATGGAGGGCACAGAAGCAGAAGCATTGAAAGTTTCTCCCAATCCTGTAGTGGATAATTTTTCTATCACATATAATTCGCGTAGCAATGGAACGGCCACAATTGTAATTAAAGACGCTGCTGGCATCATTGTGCAGCGATTAGTAGAGTCTGTGCATAAAGGCAATAATGTTGTCTATCTGCAAAATTTACCGCAATGGAGACCTGGTATGTATATAGTTACAGTGCAACAGGATAATGAGATACAGCATGCCAAATTTATAAAGGCAGAAAAGTAGAATACACTACGTGAAAAATAGCAAAGAGGGGTAGGTTTTATAGCTTACCCTTCTTTTATTTCTTCGTCTTCCATTCTGGCAAATACTTCCGGATTGATTTTTTTCAAAGGGTTAGCTCTGTTTTTATCGTATTGCTCCTGATGTTTTAGAATATCAAGCGCTTCAAATATAGAATTTAAGAAAGAAGCATGATCGGCTTTGCCTTTGCCGGCAATATCAAAGGCAACTCCATGATCCGGGGAGGTTCTTATTGCAGGGAGTCCGGCCGTAAAATTATAGCCTCCATCTAAGGCAAGTGATTTAAAAGGAATAAGACCCTGATCGTGATACATCGCTAGAACAGCGTCAAACTTCAAGTAATGTTTTCTGGCAAAGAAAGCGTCGGCGCTATAGGGCCCTGTTGCCAGAATGGAGTTGTTTCTGGCTTCTTTTATCGCGGGTTTTATTTGCTCTTCCTCTTCTTTGCCAATAAGACCCTCATCACCTGCATGTGGGTTTAAACCCAATACAGCAATCTTGGGTTTATCGATGCCAAAGTCGCGCTGTAAGCTTCTATGCATGATAGTAAGCTTGCTGAGAATACTTGGGGTTGTAATATGACGATTTACCTCGGCAACTGGAATATGTTCCGTCACTAGTCCTACGCGAAAATCACCTGAACACAACATCATCACAACATCGTTAGCACCAAATGAATTTTTTAAGAAAGGCGTATGTCCTGTAAAATTGAAGTCTGCAGATTGTATATTCTTTTTATGAATAGGTGCGGTAACTAGTACATCGATTTGCTTGTTTTTTAATGCATCTACCGCTGTTTGTAGGGAAAGTACGGCATACTTGCCACCCGTATCAGTAAGCTGACCCGGTGTTATTGTTGTCTCTTCTTCCCAGCAATTAAAGATATTTACCTGCTTCGTTGCTAACCGTTCAAAATCTTTTATGTTTTGATAAGCGAATGTATTCTCAGGAATTACCTTTTTATAGAAATTGATGAGCTTATTTGAACAAAAAATTACGGGAGTGCAGCGATCAAGCAGTCGGTTATCGGAAAAGGCTTTAATGATAAGTTCCGCTCCAATACCGTTTAAATCCCCACAGGAAATACCGACAATAGGCTTATTGACTGGATTCATATTCAGAAGAATTAAAACGCAAAATTACAGCTTTAGCGGGGGCAGACAAAAGTTTAGATTTATTACCTCCTGTTTTTTAAAACTTTGCGACTAATGACTTCTCCTTTATAATAAGCTTTTAAAATATAGCTACCAGGCAAAAGCGTTTCTGTGCCTTCGATGCGTAAGGCATTTGTTCCAGAATAGATAAGGTGTACATTCTTTTTAACCACTTTCCCGGAAAGATCAAATAATTGAGTTTCCAATTTCCCATTATCTGGACTTGATACCTCAAAGTCCAATGAGTTAGAGAAGGGATTAACGAGGCTGGAGATAGTAAATACCGAATGGCTGGAGTGACTAAGTACAACAGTTTTGGAATACTTCTTCTTGCTGCTCGTTGTAGTGGTCATTACTAGGCGATAGTAAACTTTTGAACTCGTTATCTCTGTGTCTGTAAAATGGTAAACATTTACCTGATTGAAGCTATTGTTATGCCCTTTTACAGTAGAGACTGCCATATAGCTTACTCCATCCATACTTTTTTCGATAATATAAGAGAGAGGTAAATCCTCTTTGGAGGTTTTCCAGAATAGCTGAACAACTCCAGCGTTGTTTCTATTTGCCTGAAAAGAAATAATATCTGTACCTAAGGTTGGGGTACAGTCTCTTACTGTTAATGTAATAATACTAATATCGTCTGTAACCTGACAATCATCATTACTTAGGTTTTCCTCAGTAGTGGCTACCAGCACGCGATATAAATTTCCACTGTCGCTAACAGTAGCATCTTCAGGAGGGATAGTATGAGATGTTACATACTCGTATTCATTATTGGCATTTAATACGGGTGAAGCAACAGCGGGTATTCCAATATCAATCCAACTGACGCCATTGTCAATACTTCTCTGCCATTGAAAATGGGAATAATTATCGAAATAGGATCGAATGGTATCATAGATCGTAAGCGCATTTCCTTCACATACGGAGGGTGTTAATGATGGAGAATATGTCATATTAGGAAGGCAAGTGGCAACGGCTATATCATCAATGGCCCAATCATTACCTCCTCCCCCAGGCGCATTGTTTCTGATATTAATAATCATTTCTGTTTGTGTAGGCCCGGTTCTGTAGGTAAATCCTTTTTTTACCCACTGGCCTGTATAGTGAATGTCTCCTGTGCTGTAATAGTCATATCCGTTTACATTAAACGTAAGAGTAGGTCTTACACCCGAAGAATCGTTTAGTGCTGTAGGTATGTAACCATTGCTTGTAGGACCTTTTCCTGTAGAGTCGCAACCGCAACGTGGGCACACGTTTCTAAACCAGGCAGAATATTCATAATAAGTATTCGGGCACAGGTTTCGTATAGTATCTAGGAAGGCAGTATCTGTTCTATACGCCGCATTAATAACCACCATGTAACCACCCGTTTGGTTGTTATTTACATCCGTAGGAGGGTTACCTAGTAAGGGGTTGGCTGCTCCGGTATGGTCGCCAATAATATCCCATACCTGGTGTACTCTGCGTGCACCATAGGGTTCAGCAGGGTTGATAGAATAATTTGCTGCACCAGTTCCGGTACTGGTATTATTGGAAACACCGTAATAATAATCTTGTGGTGCGTTGGTTCCAAAAGGAATGTAAGTATAGTTAGAAGGAACTTTGTCAGAAGCTACTCTGTCTTTTGTATTCCCATCGCCAAAAGTTCCTCCAAACTCAGAAAGAATGGAATTGGTTCCTACAGTATTGGCGCAAATGCCATAATTCTGATAAACAATCGCATTTACTGCTGGAAAATTTACTGTGTTGAGGGGGCCGTTGTTAGAACCTGTTCTATAACTTATAGAGCCACTGCCTAAAGGCAATAGAGTGCCGTAAGGAACAGCATTTACGGTTACTCTGTAGGAGGCAACCATGATGCAGGTGTTACTCCAAAAGGATGGGCGGGTAGTATTCGATATTGTACCGCCATTTGCAGCAGTAGCATTGGGCCCCATATTGATAGTTATATTATCACCTGTAATTGATGCAGGGTCAGTATCTACTGCGTCGGTAAACTGCCGGTAAATCTTGCCTTCATTGGTAAGTATGCGTAACGTATTAGGAACATAAGTTGTATTTAAAGGAATTTGATCACTAAAGGAGCATCTGTAGACTGTGGTACCAGTATTACGTACAACAAATGTGGCTCTTATTTCCAGCTCATCTCCCGCTTCAATGGTACCACCGGTATTTACTTTAGTAATATTGATATAGCTTTTTCCATAGTCTACATTTTGTGCCGTAGCAGACAGAAAGATGAGAAGAACCGCAGCTAATGCGATAATCTTCTTGATATGGATAATTACTTTTTTTTTTAATAGGTGCATAATAAGCATCTATGGTTTCTCAACGAAATAATTGGACATGGCAAAGAAATGGCTTAGGCAGGAGAAAGACAATAGTAAAAAAACTTTATATATAAATAATTTTTACTATTGATTTATGAGTATTTACCCTCATAGAAAATATTAATTTAATTAATATTTTGTGCTCCTGAAATCCAATCTAATGAATAAACCTTTTTCTTTCTTCTCTCTCGTTTTCATTTTGTTACAAAGCTGGAATGTGGTAGCCCAAAACGTGGTTGCTGGTAGAACCAATGAAGTTTTTAAAACAACGGATCTTGCCTCAAACCTTCACAATCCTTGGGAAATTACATATGGGCCCGACGAGTTTCTTTGGATTACAGAATCCCGGGGGTACAGGGTTTATAGAATGGATCCTGTTTCGGGAGCAAGAACAGAGGTACTGAATATTTCACAAGGGAGCACTTTTTTACCTACTTCACCTGTCAATGAGCGGGCGGCGTTTAATCTAAATTTTGATTTTTCCTTGCGAGGCAACCCACAAGGAGGCTTAGCTGGCTTGGCAATTCACCCGGACTTTAATCACCCTGTTACTCCTAAGCGCTATGTATATATATCCTATATCCGCAATTTTGTAGGAGGTTCTTCGCCTAACGGAAAGTTTTTTACCAATTATATTGTTCGGTTTACCTACAATACAGGTAATGGGCGCTTAGGAAGCCCTGTGTCTTTATGCGACACTTTGCCGGGAAGTAGTGATCACAATTCGCAACGTATGATTATTGCACCGGTAAATGGTGTGAACTACCTCTTTTATGCAGCGGGAGATATGGGTGCTGGTCAGTACGATAATAGTAACCGTCCCATGAGAGTACAGGATATAGTGCGCTATGAAGGGAAAATTCTTCGCTTCAATCTGGAGCAGGATGGTGATGCAGGAACACTCGATCGCTGGATACCTAACGATAATCCTTTTAACACTACAAGTCCTGCTCGCCAAAGCGCTGTATGGAGTACCGGCATGCGTAATAATCAGGGGTTTGCTTACAACCCGGCTACCGACAAATTATATGGTTCCTCACACGGGCCTTTTAGTGATGATGAATTGAATATTATTGAGCGGGCTAAAAATTATGGGCACCCTTTAGTAATTGGCTATAGCGGAGATGGTAACTATAATGGTTTAAAAGCAGGTGCTGCTAGTGGTACTTGCCCTGAGATAGTCTCTGAACAGGATAATGCAGCGGCAATAGGCGCCAGTTATATGGATCCTATATACTCTGCTTATGCAGCGCCACGGAACCGAGTAAATCAAATTTATACAAACAATGGTAGTACTTCGCAATGGCCATCTGAGGCTTGGTCGGGATTGGATGTGTATACGCAAAGCTATATTCCCGGTTGGCAAAACTCTCTATTATCCGCAGGCTTAAAATGGGGGCGCATTATCAGAAATAAATTAAATGAAACAGGTACGGCTATTGTATCGGTAGCCGGTGCCGATACGGTTACTTATTTACAAAGTAAAAACAGGTATAGAGACCTGGCTATCTCGCCAGACGGGAAAGATATTTTTGTGATCATGGATCAGAGTGCTGCTACATCTGGCCCTACAACGGGAAGCGATTTAGTACCTGCTTGTGCCGGTTGTGTGCAGAAATACACTTTTCTGGGATACAATGATGTGGGGACAAAAAGCAGCATACATAGTTCTATACCTGTAGCACAGGCTGCGACCGGTTCTTGTATCAATGCCACCACTGTTGAAATTAATGCAGATAATAATAATTTGTGGGTACCTATTACCGGTCCCGATGGTAATATACTGGCCGAGATAAATGCTAATGGAAACAATTTGGGAACAGTTACTTCTTCCTTCTTTTTAAATGGGAATGCTGTGCGGGAAGATCCTAGCAAGCGGCTTTATCTGGATAGAAACATTTCTATATCTGTGCAAAATCCTTTAACAGGAAGCGCCACTGCTAGAGTACGATTGTATATTACGCAAAGCGAGTTGCAAAATCTCATAAATGCTACTACATCTCAGGGTCTGTCAAGTGGAGTAAGTGGTATTACAGATTTGCGAATTAGAAAAAATAACAATAACTGTACTGCTACTTATACATCCAATAGTGATATTATTATTACACCAACTTTTGCGGAGGCGCACGGCTCTTCCGGATATGTAATACAAGGAGAAATACAATCTTTCTCTTCGTTTTACCTAACCAATCCTACGGCTTCTGTATTGCCTGTACAGCTTGGGTCTTTCAAGACATGGTTGTATAACAACAATGCTTACTTGCAATGGGTAACCGAGAACGAAGAGAATACATCTCGATTTATAATTGAGAGAAGCCTTGATGGCAACAACTTTGAAGCGATTGGTCAGGTAGGCGCTGTAGGCAACAGTATTGTAACCTCGAATTATGAGTACATAGATAATCAGATAGGCTTACTATCCAGTCAGGTTGTATATTATCGTTTGCGTATTGTGGATATTGATGGGCAAATAGCTTATTCAGCAGTTACAAATATTCGTTTAATAGGCATAGCAGGAAGAGTGACTATTTCTCCGAACCCTGTTGCAGGCATTGCAAAGCTGACAGTGAATGCCATTGCCGCAGGAAATATGCAATGGAAATTATTTGATAATACAGGAAGATTGATAATGCAGGGCAATGGAGCTTTGCATAAGGGACAAAATGTAACAGATATACACTTGAGAAATATACCAGCAGGTATTTATTATATGCAGGTAAATGCAGCCGATATTAATGAGAGAATAAAGCTTCAGAAGCTGTAGTATATCGACTTTTACGATAATAAAAAGCGGCTTTATCTAATTATTGATAAAGCCGCTTTTGTTTCAGAAGGTTTTTGAAAAATTATTTCAGCTTTAACCCGCTGGCGATTCCTTTTAATGCATTTATATCTACATTTTCTCCGTCCAAAGTGATTAGAAAGCGATCGGCAGCAAACCAGGTAAATGCGGCGTCGTTATTTGTTTTATCTATTCTTTCTACAGCTTTGCTCCCGGAAAAGTCAACTGTTTTTACTGATTCATCATCGTTTTCAGATTGAAAATCCATTAATGCGAGGTATTGCATGCCATAGATCCCTGCGCCGGCTTGTCCAGCGCAATCAAATACTTGAAGATGAACTTTGGTGTTATCGTCCATAGCATATGTGGCTTCTGCAAAAGAGGCTCCCAAGGCGCTATTGGCAGAAAAGTTAGTTCGGTTTACGCCATTTATCTGCTCCGGCAATAAGGCCTTTAGTTCATCTATTGTATAGGGGGTTAACTTCTCTAGAGCTTCCTTCTTTTGTTGCAGAATTTCGGCAGCATTTCCCAGAGGTGAAGTGTTGATCGTAGTTTTACTACCATCTTCTTGTGTGATAGTTATCTCGTTAGACTTTTTTTCATTACCGCGAGAAGATAATAATAAAGTGAAAATCAACGAAAAGGAGAGTAGTTTTTTCATAAATTTTATTTACTCGTTAAAAAAAGATAGACAATTTAATTTTTGAATAAGGCTAAAAATACTATCAAAACACAAGATATATGCAACTATGTTTTTATATTTGTTCCTCTACGATGGTTAAACTCTACACGTCTTAGTTTTTTACTCTATTCCTCTGAATTTCCTGGATTTATTATTCGTCAATTTAAAACATTGAGTAGATGAAGAAATTAATGTTTAGCATCGTTGCTATTGTGTTAGTATCGCTTATTGTTTCGTCTTGTGCAAATACAAAGCGAGACTGCCAGGGAGTAAAGCATTACAAACAAAAGAATGGCATTTATCTCTAATTGTAGCGCTAATTTTTTTATTCCCGGTTGCTTGTGCAGCCGGGATTTTATTTTATAGCATGAAAGAAATAATTCTTTTTCTTCTTTTATCTCTTTTACAACACAAAGCCACTGGTCAGTCAGATAAATTTCCTGCTTCCTGGGAGGGCCATTGGCGTGGAGAGCTAAGTTGGCATAGCGGTAAAGCACTACAAAAAGTAAACATGCAGTTAATTGTTTCTCCTACAGACACAGCAGGAGTTTGGCAATGGCGATTGATATATGGAGATACACTAAAAGATAGTCGTCCTTATCTATTAGTGGAAAAAGATACTGCAACCAATCATTGGGCGATTGATGAGCAAAACGGTATTGTGTTGGATCAGTATTACATTGGCAATAGATTGAGTGGTGCGTTTACTGTTCAAAATACGACGATACTTAATGCGTATTGGCTGGAAGGATCTCAAATGCATGCTGAGTTCTACGCCATAGCTGCAAAACCTATAGCTGTTACAGGAAGAGGATCGGATGAGTCGCCTACGGTGAGTAGCTATAAGGTAAATAGTGTACAAAAAGCAATACTGACTCGAATAAAATGAAGCGCTACCTTTGCGCAAATTTTATGTCATGAAGAAAAGTGCTGTAGCAGCTGCACTAATGATAAGTGTATTATTTGCCTGTTCTCCCAACAATGTAAAAGAAGATAAAAGTCTCTCCCGGTTTTTTTCCGAAAATAAAGTAGAGGGTTGTTTTGCTCTGATGGATAACGGTACTGGCTTATTTACTGTTTATAATCTTCCTCGTTATAGAGATAGTACATTTCTTCCTGCATCTACTTTTAAGATTGTTAACTCGCTGATTGGCCTGCAGGAAGGGGTTATCAGTAGCGATTCAATGGTTATAAAATGGGATGGCATCACACGATCAGTTGAGGAGTGGAACAAGGACCTTACCATGCAGGAAGCTTTTCGTGTATCAGCGGTACCTTACTATCAGGAGGTGGCAAGGCGTATAGGACATGATACCCTACAGCACTGGCTGGATAGCTTACAATATGGCAGCATGAAAATTACTTCAGCTGTTGATACTTTCTGGTTGGATAATTCGTTAAAAATTACACCTGACGAAGAATTAGGATTAGTAAAGCGACTGTATTTTAACCAGCTTCCCTTTTTTAAGTTATACCAAGAGAAGGTAAAGAATGCCATGATTGTGGAAAAGAACTCTAATTATGAACTGGCCTATAAGACAGGATGGGGATTTCAGGACAGCCTGCGGACACAACATATTGGCTGGGTAGTAGGATGGATAAAAGAAAATGAGCATCCTTATTTTTTTGTGTTGAATATTGGTACGTCTCAACAGGGTTTTAACATGCGAGAAGTACGCCTTAAAATGCTAAAAGATATCTTAAAACACCTCGGTTTTCTGGAAGGGAAAATGTAAGAGGCTATTTGGTTTGGAATTTGCATATACAGGCTCTGTCAATTATTTTGTAGTGTAACTATTATTTGAATTGGGTCTTCGTTTTCAACATATCGAGTTTTCATTACTTTTTGCAGGATTGCTGGTTGCTATCTTTTTATTTTTTCTATTACTAAGGTGGAAGAAGAAGACAGTGAGTAAAATAGGGGATAAAGAACTGGTAAAAGAATTGATAGCCACCTATTCGCCTACCCGTTTTGCGGTAAAGTTTGGTTTTTTAAGTATTGCATTTGCCGCAGGTGTATTGGCTGTAATGAACCTGCGGGAACCGGCGAATGCAGAAGGCATCAATCGTAAAGGTATTGATGTAGTCATAGCATTGGATGTAAGTAAGAGTATGCTGGCGACCGATATGGCTCCAAGTCGTCTTGAAAGAGCCAAGCAATTAATCAATCGGTTAATGAGTGCAATGCCCAATGATAGAATTGGGCTGGTATTCTTTGCGGGCAAAGCCTATTTGCAAATGCCTTTAACAACGGATCATGGGGCAGCGTGGATGTATGTATCGTCTGCAGGTCCGGGCTCTGTACCTTACCAGGGTACTGCAATAAGTGAAGCACTTAGAAGGAGTGCTACTGTGTTTAATGCAGCAGAAAGAAGATTTAAGGCCGTAATAGTAATATCTGATGGTGAGGATCATGATAAAGATGCGGTAGCTACTGCCAAGCAACTGGCAGAAGAAGGCGTGATGATTAATACGGTGGGAATAGGATCGCCAGCAGGTACAGTTATTTTTGATTCACTTACCGGCCAAAATATAAAAGACGAAACGGGCGCAGAGGTTGTTTCCCGATTAAATGAAGATGACCTTCGTGAAATTGCGAAACATACCAATGGTGTCTATGTACGCTTGCAGGATAGTGAGGCTGCTGTAGATGTATTAAAGGAGCAGTTGTCGCAAATAGAGGCAAAAGCATATGGAGATGTTTCTTTGATGAATTTTAAAACCTACTACTGGTGGTTTGCTGGTGTTATGCTATTGTTGTTGCTTATTGAGATTTTTTTACCAGAAACGAAAAGGATAAAAAAATGAAAAGGGCAGGTATAAACTTATTAGCAGTGTTGCTTTGTTTGTTTGCTTATGCACAAAAGTCAGCAAAAGAGGCTAATGAAGAAATAAGCAAAGGGAATGTATCGTATAAGCAAGGAGAGTATCAAAAAGCAGAAACTGCTTATAACGAAGCGCTCAGGTTGCAATCGTCCAATACGACGGCTAAGTTTAATAAAGCAAATACGCAATACCGGCAACAAAAAAATGCAGAAGCGATAAAAGGATTTGAGACGGTGACCATGGATAGCCGGGATAATAAAATCAAAGCAGACGGTTTTTATAATAAAGGTGTCATTCTTTCCGGGGAAAAAAAGCTGGAAGAAAGTATTGAGGCCTATAAAAATGCCTTACGGCAAAATGCGGCCGATCAACAGGCAAGAGAAAACCTGCAAAAAGCTTTACTGGAGTTAAAAAAGAAAGCCCCACAGCAACAGAAAAAGAAAGAAGACAAAAAAGAAGATAAAAAACAGCCACAACAGCCTA
>CAZPPM010000059.1:0-19783 GCA_964588445.1 uncultured Citrobacter sp. | reverse complement strand
AACGCCGCCAGGAAGTAATGAAAAAATACGACATTATCCTATTGCTTGGCGACAATCTCTCCGATTTTAGTGATGTATTTGACAAAAAAACAGAAGCAGAAAGAGATGCCAGTGTGCTAGCACTCCAAGCTGAATTTGGCAAGCGTTTCATTATACTACCCAATTTCAACTACGGCGGCTGGGAAGATGCCCTCTTTCACTATCGCCGCGACTGGACAGATCAGCAAAAAGATTCTCTGATAAGAAAATCATTGAACGGGTATTAAGGCTTTCTTTCAAAAAATCAAAATCGATAAAAACCGCGGGCACTATTATTTTACCCGAACACATTCTTCCCATTTATAGCCCTAAAAAAATAGCAGCAAGCTTACGTTCATACACGTAAAACGGTTGTTCATATATTTTCTGTATGTATTCTTATTCCGATTAGTAAAATCGGGACGGTTTACCGATTTTTACGCTGTATGAAAATAAGACGAATATACCTTCATATTATTTTCTGGGCAGCCTATCTGCTTTTTGAAACCTATATAGAATTTGCCTGGATTAGCTCTTCCTATGCCAATATCCTCCCATTTGACAGATGGAATATGGCATTACTCTCTGAGTTTTTGCAATTACCCGTGAAGCTGATAGGATCCTACGGCATTGTTTTCTTAATCAATAGATCGGGCAATAGTATTATTTCCGCCGCCAAAGCTATTTTATTGATGACAGCCTGTATCCTTGCACAACGAATAGTAATTATAAAATTTCTCCTACCCTATATTTATCAGGGGCCTGCTGATAGCAATTTAGTACTACATCCTCCGCGTATTATTAATACTTTTCTTGATTTTATTTTCATTGTTGGGTTGGTAGTAGCTTTAAAACAGTACCGTATCTCTCTCGCATCAAAAGCGAAACAAAAAGAACTCACAAGAGAAAAACTGGAAGCAGAATTAAAATTTTTGCGCACGCAAATCAATCCTCATTTTCTTTTTAATACACTAAACAATATTTACGCACTGGCTCGTAAAAAATCAGACGATACAGCCAATGCCGTAATGAAACTATCCAAGTTGTTTCGGTTTATGCTCTACGAATCAAAACATGATTTCATTTCTATTAAAACAGAAATTCAGGTTTTAAAAGACTACATAGAATTGGAAAGAATACGCTACAATGAGCGCTTGCAAATAACAATGAAAGAAGAAGTGGACGATTACCAACAACAGATTGCCCCCCTTATATTACTCCCTTTTGTAGAAAACACTTTTAAGCATGGTGCCAGCGAAGCCCGTTTTGAATCGTATATTCATATTCATTTAGTACTACAGCAAGGGATTCTTACTTTCATAGTAGAAAATTCTAAGGAACAGGACACTACTACAGCTACAAAAGAAAACATTGGATTAGGTAATGTACGGCGACAATTAGAATTGCTTTATCCGGATCATGAAATAACGATTACCAACAAGGAAGACTCCTTTCATGTACAATTAATCATCAACCTTCAGAAATATGCGTCACTATCAATGCCTGATAATTGAAGACGAACCCCTAGCTGCCGAAGTGCTACAAGACTACGTGCGACAAACCCCCTTTTTACAATTGCATAAAGTCTGCCCTGACGCTATCTATGCATTAGAGGTTTTGCAGAAAGAAAAAATCGATCTTCTGTTTCTGGACATTCATTTGCCTAAATTAAAAGGTTTTGATTTTCTAAAAACATTAAAACATCCACCTGCCGTTATTATCACCACCGCTTATCATGAATTTGCTTTGCAGGGATATGAATACAATGTCATCGACTACCTGCTCAAGCCGATTGAGTTCAGCCGGTTTTTAACAGCCGTCAATAAACTCCCAAAGGAAGCTACACAACAAACTTCCTTACAAGAAAATCAACAACAACCTGATTGCTTATTTTTTCATATTGGCAAAAAGAAAGTACGTATTGCACTGAATGATATCCTATATATAGAAAGTTTGAAAGAATATATTCGTATTGTTACAAAGGCGAAATCATTTACAACCAAAATGCAGTTAGGGCATGCCGAAGATATTTTCCCCCGCCATCAATTTATACGCATCCATCGTTCTTTTATCGTAGCAAGAAATAAAGTTGAAGCTTTTACCGCTACCGACATAGAAATCAATAACCAGTTCCTTCCTATTGGTCGCAGTTACAAAGACATTGTAATGGCTCTACTTGAACAGAAATAAGTATAAACCTTTCTCCCTCCTCATTTTCCTATTACCGAATACGAATTACCAATTGGCGTGTACCAATGTTTTTGTAAACTGTTACCTACCCTTACTACACTAAAGACTGTTACTGGTTGAAAAACTTAAAATCACTTTGGTAGCCTCAATAATTTCATGGCTAGTCAACTAGCGATACCTATCGCTCTAACTGCAAAAAATAAATTACCATGAGAAAAATTTCACTAGTCAGCATCCTGCTACTATGTAGTGTAGTGCACAGCCTGGCACAATCCCGAACGATTTCAGGAAAAGTAACAGATGAAAGCAACAACCCAGTTGTCGCAGCTTCAGTAATTATTAAAAATAATAAGACCGGTGTGGTAACTAATTCGGATGGCCAGTTTTCCATCACCATTGGCGCTGCAGATAAGATACTGGTTATTTCTTCACTCAACTTTGATCCCTTTGAATTAACCATAGACACTCGCTCTACCTATGACATTCGCCTCAAGCAAAATACCAACAGTCTGGATGAAGTGGTCGTTGTAGGTTATCAGCAAATCAACAAAGCCAATGTAACAGGATCAGTAGCTAAAGTAAGCGGAACAGAAGTTGCTAACCGCCCTGTTATGAGTTTTGATCAGGCATTGACGGGCAAAGCTGCGGGCGTACAGGTAAATACTTCTTCTGGACTGGTAGGTGATAATGTTATCATTCGAGTACGTGGTGCTGCTTCTATTTCTTCCGGTAGCCAGCCATTGATTGTTATTGATGGCGTACCCATTTCGCAAGGCAATGACGGGCAACTTTACAATCCTGTAAATACATTAGCCGATATTAATCCTAACGATATCGAAAGCGTGGAAGTATTGAAAGACGCATCGGCTGCCGCCATCTATGGAAGCCGCGCTTCGGCAGGCGTATTACTTATTACCACCAAAAAAGGGAAAGCAGGTGCCCCTTCTCTCACCTATGATGGTTATGCAGGTGTAAACAAAGTATCTAAGCAACTAAAGGTATTAAACGGCGATCAATACAACACAGTAATTAATAAAATGAGAAGCAATGCAGGCCTTGCTACTATTGCCGCCCATGGTGACTATGATGCAGATGGCCAGCTTGATCCTGTGAATACTGACTGGCAAAAAGAAGTGTACCGCAATGGCATGACACAAAATCATCAACTCGGTATTAGTGGCGGCGCTGGCAAAACCACCTACTATGGCTCGCTTGGTTACAATGATTTTCAAAACTATATTATCATCAACCGGCAAAAGCGTATCTCCGGCCGACTTAATCTTACTTCCAAAGCAACCGATTGGCTGGAACTCGGTATCAAAATGCAATATTCGCAAACTTCTTCTTATGGACTGGGAAGTGGTACAGGTGGCGCATTAAGTGGCGTTCCGTTTGGCCCACTCACAGCCTATCCTAATGTACGCATCTTTAATCCGGATGGCACTTACTATACTGGCTCTGGCGGTAATTCTCCTCTTAACAATACACCTAATCCCGTAGCCGTACAACAACTTAATTTCGATACCAGAGATAGTCGTCGTATGATCGCCAGCGCTTATGGCGAAGCACAACTGCTCAAAGGTTTAAAAATTAAATCGCAGTTCAACATCGATCAGCTATCAGGTTATACAGATCAATATTGGGATCCTGCTGTAGGAGATGGATCGGGACTGGCGGGTCTAGCACAAACAGTTGCCAACGAAAAAAGAATCTGGAGTTGGACAAATACACTTAACTATGTAGCTAAACTCGGTGACCACGACATCAATGCACTTGCCGGTGCTGAGTACACTCGCAGGCAAGGAGTATTCTACTATGCATTTGGTACCAGCATTAACGATCCGCTGTTTCGGCTTATCGATCCTGCTAATTATGCCAGTACTGGCGTACAAAATGGCAACACGGAAAACAACGGTCTTGCTTCTTACTTTGGAGGTCTCAATTACGGTTTTCGAAATAAATACATCGCTACGTTTAATGTACGAGCAGATGCATACTCAGGATTTGGCCGCGATAATCGCTGGGGATACTTCCCTTCCGGTGCTGCTGCCTGGCGCATTAGTCAGGAAGATTTTATGAAGTCGGTTGATTTTATACGCGATTTGAAATTGCGTACAAGCTATGGTATCACGGGTAATTCCAATATTGGAGACTTCCCGGCACTGGCTACTTTTGCTCCTACGCAGTATGCCGACTTACCTTCTTTAAACTTAAACAATCCTGGCAACTCTTCTTTAAAATGGGAACGAACAGCACAGCTCGATGTAGGTTTTGATCTTACCCTTCGTAAAGGATTAACTATTTCTTTTGATTATTACAATAAACAAACACAGGATCTTATTCTTAACAATCCTGTATTGGCAACATTGGGTTTCCCGGGTAATGTGATTACAGAAAATATAGGCAAACTAAAGAATGAAGGATTAGAGTTAGGTATGAATATTCCCGTATTCAACAAAAAAGATTTTACATGGGATGCCAATTTCAATATTGCCTGGAATAAAAACAAAGTGGTAGCTACCAATGCTAACGGAGATGACATTCCCGGCGGCAATAGTTTAGTAAGACCCGGTCATAACATGAGCGCCTTTTTCCTTATCAGATGGGCAGGCGTAAATCCCGCCAATGGCTTACCTATTTTTCTTGACGTGAACGGCGTAAAAAAACAATACGATCATTCCCTACCTGCTGCTAACAGATGGACATTGGTAAGCGATGGAAGTGTAACTACTGCCATCTCTGCAGCCGATAGAGTATTGGACAACAACAAAACACCCTACCCCAAATTGTTTGGAGGGCTATCTCAAACATTACGTTATAAAAACTTTGACGCCTTAATTGATTTGCAGTATGCACTTGGATATTATGTGTATAATAATACACTCCAAACCCTCATGACATACACTACTAACAGAAACAAAAGTGAATACATGCTGAACGCTTGGGAAAAAGCAGGCGACCAAACAGATGTGCCTCGTCTGTTCTGGGGAGACAATCAAGCTACACAAGTATCTACCCGATTCTTAGAAAAAGGTGATTTCTTACGCATCCGCAATATGCAATTAGGTTACAATCTGCCTAATTTATTAACAGAAAAAATCAAACTGAATCGTGTTCGCATCTATCTGCAAGTACAAAACCTATGGACGTTTACCGGCTATAAAGGGATCGATCCGGAAGCCAATGCAAATGGCAATGTAAATATTGGGTTGGGCATTGACAACTTCCGCCCCTACTTACCTCGCACTATCACAGGAGGAGTAAGTATTGGATTTTAATTAAAGACTATTAAAAAAAATTATATGAAACGAATATTATTTCTTGCCAGCGCTCTATCTATGCTGGCCATCACGGGATGCCAAAAGAAAGTAACCGATGATATTATTCCTAATGACCGACTCTCTTCTGACCTGGCTTTTTCTACACCCCAAAAAATAGAAAACGCAGTCATCGGCGCTTACAATGCTTTGCAAAGTGCCAACTATCTTTCCGGTAGGGCACTTATTTATGTAGACCTGATGGGAGAAGACATCTTTGACAAAGGCGCCTTCTTTGGTGATCTTGCACGCTTCAACATGTTATCCAATAATGGTCTGCCTGCTACTGTATGGACAGCAGGGTATGCCGCTATCACTACGGCCAATCGAGTGGAAGCAGGCATAACAGCGAATAGCTCTATACTGGATGCTGCAAAAGCAAAAGAGTTACTTGCAGAGTGTAAGTTTATCAGAGCTGTAAGTCATTTCTATCTCATTAACTTTTTTGCACAGCCTTATGTATTTTCTGCCGATGCAACACATATAGGGATTCCTATTATTACAGAAAACTTTACAGCCAATACTCCTGAAGCAAATAAGCCAAGGGCTAGTGTAAAAGAAGTGTACACGCAAATCATCAGCGATTTGCAATCGGCTCTCACTGATTTACCAGTAGCTTATCCTGAAATTTATGAAACAAAAACAAGAGCTACCAAAGCTACTGCTGCAGGGCTGCTATCCCGTGTATATCTTTATCAAAATGATTATCCCGCAGCTCGTACCACTAGTCAGCAACTCATCTCTGGTAATTATGGAACGTACTCGTTACTGGCAGAGCCCAATGGCGCATTTGGCCCCGGCAACTATCTTACCTCCGAAACAATATGGAGCATTCCTAACAATGTAACAGATAACCCGAATACCAATAATGCTCTACCACAACATTATTTTCCAAACGGCCGTGGCGACCTTGCGATATCACCTTCTTTCCTTAACAATGCGACTAACGCTTATTTCGCAGCGGATGATAAACGTCGCACAACAATGCTGATAGCCGGTACAGGCGCCAACGCCGGTTACACTTTCACCACAAAATATCCTGATGTAGCTACAAGAGCCGACTGGGCCCCTATCATACGCTACGCAGAGATTCTGCTTACTAATGCTGAAGCCAACGCAAGAATAGCCAGCGACGTAGATGCAGATGCTATCACAACACTTAACCGTGTACGTAACAGAGCCCAGGTAAGTGCAGCCCCATATACAGTAGCTGACTTTTCCAATAAACAAGAACTAATCAATGCTATTCTGGGAGAACGCCGTATAGAATTAGCTTTTGAAGGGCATCGCTTTTGGGACATCATGCGCATTAAAGGAAACATTACTAATAAATATGACAACGATGGTGTGACATTGTTACCGATACAAAATTTTGGTGCAGATAAGAGCATTATGCCGATCCCTCAAATTGAAGTTGATAAAAGCAAAAACGTATTGCAACAAAACAAAGGTTACTAAAAAATATTTTCTCATGTGAACATTAGTTTTAAAAAATAAATGTTTGCAACGGGCAGATATTCTCTATATCAGCCCTCATTTTTAATTTAAACAGCATCGTTCGTTACTGCTGATTTCTTCGCTAAATCACCCCGGCTATGCACTTCCCTTTTATTCCTTTTCCTGTTATTCTTCACCTGTTTCGCATTGTTGTAGCGCTACTACTCGCTGCACATGGCTGTGCTCGCTTATATGAAGGAAGCGTAGATGATTTTGGCAGCTTTCTTTCTTCAAAAGGATGGCCAGCCGGAGGATCGATTGCTTGGCTATTAACATTTTTTGAAATAGCAGGTGGTCTATGTATGGCTGCAGGTTTTTTTGTAAAATGGATCGCTTTAGTTCTGCTGATGGAAGTGGTAATAGGTATCATATTAGTACATGCCCAAAATGGATGGTTTGTAGTAGGTCACCAGTCGGGCGGTGTAGAGTATAGTGTATTACTTATCTTTTCTCTACTTCTTTTAATAGCAAAAGACTGTACGCCTTCTGGCAACAAAAATCTTTAACTCATCCGTGTAAAGCATAGGGCTCACTTATTATTTATTTACTTTACCGGCCCTCATCTTAATTTATTTCCGTCCTTTTCTAACAGGACAATATAGGTCAGTCGTTTGTACCTTATTTTTTATATTTAAGGATTATCTTTCTATTCTAAACGATTGTTATGAACTACTTCATAAGCCTGCTTTGTTCTATCTTTTTTACATTATCGGTCGCTGCGCAAACAAGTATTACAGCCCTGTATTGTGAAAATCTTACCAATCCCATCGGTATTGACAACAAGCAACCCTCCCTATCCTGGCAGTTGGCTGCTACCAAAAGAAATACGACACAAACAGCTTATGAGATAAAAGTAGCAGCGAGCCCTGCTGCTTTAAAAAATCAAAAGAACTTACTCTGGTCATCAGGCAAGGTTAACTCTGATGCGTCGGTATATATTCCTTATGGCGGTGCAGCATTACAATCCGGAAACAATTACTACTGGCAGGTACGTGTTTGGGACAATTGGGGTAAAGTTTCTGCCTGGTCGGCTCCTGCTCGCTGGCAAATGGGTTTACTCTCTACCAACGATTGGAAAGCCTCCTGGATTGTAGCCGGTTTTACTGAAGACAGCGTGCAGCGTCCTGCTCAACTTTTTCGCAAAACATTTCCGGTGCGCAAGCCCATTCAATCCGCTACGGCTTATATCACAGCACATGGCATTTACGAAGCCAGCATCAATGGGAAACGTGTAGGCGATCTCTATCTTACTCCCGGATGGACAAGCTATAATAACCGCCTGCAATATCAGGTCTTTGATGTTACTGCTTCTTTGCAACAGGGAGAAAATACTATAGGTGTTATGCTGGGCAATGGATGGTATCGGGGCTATCTTGCCTGGAGCGACCACAAAAATATTTATGGCAATAAATTAAAAGTATTGCTGCAAGTGCAAATCATCTATAAAGATGGTAGCACTGAATGGCAATACACCGATGAAAGCTGGAAATCATCCCATGCACCGGTAACCTATACCGAGATATATCATGGCGAACGATTTGATGGAAGAATGGAAAAAACCGGATGGGACAAACCCGGCTTTGCCGATAACAACTGGAGCGGCGTACAAGTAACCAATGATGCAAAAGACATCCTGCTGGCTACCTACAATGAAGGGATGCGCAAGAAAGAAGTGTTTCATCCGCTAAAATTATTTAAGACGCCCAAAGGAGAACTCGTCGCTGATTTTGGACAAAACTTAGTAGGCTGGGTACAGGTAAAACTAAAAGGTAAAGCAGGCGATAGCATTATAGTACATCATGCAGAAGTATTAGACAAGGCTGGCAATTTTTATACCGACAACCTAAGAGCCGCCAAACAACAAAACACTTATATCCTAAAAGGAAGTGGTGAAGAAACCTTTGAACCCAAGTTTACCTTTCAGGGATTTCGCTATATCCGCCTTGAGGGCTATACCGGTGAGTTAACACCAGACAACTTTACCGCTGTTGCTGTATATTCGGATATGCGGCCTACCGGTAGCTTTAGTACTTCCAATAAATTAATCAATCAGCTACAACATAATATCGTATGGGGACAAAAAGGAAATTTTCTGGATGTGCCTACCGATTGTCCACAACGGGATGAGCGCTTGGGATGGACAGGCGATGCGCAGGTGTTTTCCAGAACAGCTTCTTTCAATATGCATGTCAATAATTTTTTTAGCAAATGGATGAAAGATGTGGCGGCCGATCAATTGCCCAATGGCAGTGTCCCTTTTGTAGTGCCCAATGTTTTAGGAGCCGGTTCTGCAGGTTCTGCCGGATGGGCAGATGCTGCTACCATTATCCCCTGGGATATGTATATCGCTTATGGCAATAAAAAAATATTGACAGATCAGTATAGCAGCATGAAAGCCTGGGTAGATTTTATGAAAAACAATAGCACTAATTATTTATGGAATAAAGGTTTTCATTTTGGCGACTGGCTTTTCTATCGCCCGGATGATGATACGGATGGCCGATCGGCATTAACCGATAAATACCTGATTGCACAATGCTTCTTTGCTCACTCCACACAATTACTTATCAATACCGCCGAGGTATTAGGCAAGCAAGAAGATGCAACAGCTTACACTGTGCTATTAAAAAATATTAAAGCCGCTTTTGAAAAAGAATACCTCACCGCCAATGGACGCTTAGTATCTGGATCACAAACAGCTTATGTATTAGCACTACACTTTGATATGCTGCCGGAAGCTTTACGTGCACAGGCCGCACAGCGTTTAGTCAACAATATCAAAGATTACAACACACACTTAACAACAGGTTTCTTAGGCACTCCCTATCTCTGTCATGTGTTAACTCGTTTTGGATATGCTGATGTAGCGTATAATTTATTGCTACAGGAAACGTATCCTTCCTGGCTATATCCTGTAAAGCAAGGAGCTACAACCATATGGGAAAGATGGGATGGGCAAAAACCTGATGGTAGTTTTCAGACACCCGGTATGAATTCCTTCAATCACTATGCGTATGGCGCTATTGGCGACTGGATGTACAGAACCGTTACAGGCATTGATACCAAAACCGAAACACCGGGCTACAAAGGAATCACTATACGTCCGCTTATAGGTGGCGGGCTCACTACTGCCGCCGCTTCATTAGATACGTATTATGGCACTATAAAATCTGAATGGAAAGTAACTGATAAGCAAAAACAGTTTACGATAGCAATACCGGTAAATACAAAAGCTACACTTTATTTACCGGCGAGCACCCCAGCGGTAGTTAAAGAAAATGGAATAGGTATATCCAATCACAAAGACATTACTGTGCTGGGTAAAGAAGGCGACAGAATTACACTCGCTGTTGGTTCCGGCACATATCTGTTTACAGTGGAAGAATAAATACAATTATTTGCTTCTAAATAGCTAACAAAAGGATGCTACCATTTTTTGCACAAATCTTAAATATGTGTTCCTAAAAGCTCTTTAAGCTTTCTTACGTTTTTTACGTCCTTAATAATTGTAAACGGCTGTCTTGAACCACTTGGCCTGCTATTTACATAAATTTCAGTGCCGGTGAGTATAATAGTGATTTTTTCTCCCCATGAAAATCCTGTCATTTCAGTCTCAACAAGAATAAAGTTGAGCTTTTTATCAAGCTTGATGTCTTCAATTTTGAAATTGTCTTTAATTATTGCATCAACTTGATAAACATCCAAGAGCCTACCATTTTTTAAAATTGAAAATGTAATATTTTGCCTTAACCTAACAATTGTCAAATATCCAAATAGTAGCCAGAAAATAATTAACAACAACCCAAATATAAAGACTTCGTCGCCCTTATGAAATTTATAGTAAGACTGAATCACTCCAAAGCCTAGCCAACAAAAAAATGGCGGCAGAATCAGAAATAAAAAATTTATATAATCGTCAAATGAAAGCGGAAATCTTTTCTTGTCAAGTATAAAATTAATTAATTGTCTTGTCATGGTGAAGACTGTCTTTTAACCTTTGCTACTAACCTTGAAGTATTTATAACATGGAAGTATTCTGTGCTCTATCTGTACATAACCACTACTTAATAAATATACAAAAGTTCATTGGTTGTCGGCAAGCTTAGAGCCATTTGCCTGCTGGCGCAAAAGATAATAAGAGAGCATGAAGTAAAAAAACTACAGTCCTGTAGCAACTGTTTTTGCACCTCTTTCTTTTATGAGTTGCTGGCGCACTTGTAATTCTCTAAAGAGTTCTACCGGCTTCAATGCGCCTTGGCTGCGTCTTCTTGCTTCGGCTACTAATGGACGCACATCTGTTCTATAAGCTGTTTGTAATATCTCTTGTGCTTGCGCTACATCATTGTTGGCCTGCGCTGTATTTAATGCCTCCCGATCTACGAGTAATGCTTGCGCATACGCCATCATGATAGCTTCAACAGATTGCAACAAATCCTCTAATGGATCTTTTACATTGTGACTCGCATCTATCATCCAGCCTAAATCACTGGCATGATTCATTTGCTTAGCATCCATACCTTCTACCAGCTCGCGGAAGATAAGAAACAGCTGGTAAGGATTAATAGAGCCTACAGTAAGATCATCATCACCATATTTGCTATCATTGAAATGAAAGCCTCCCAGCTTATTCTCCATTAACAAGAGAGATACTATCTGTTCAATATTTGCATTAGGCAGATGATGGCCAAGATCAACTAAGGTGTAAGCTTGTGGCCCTAATTTAGATGCATATAGATACGACTGTCCCCAGTCTCCTACCGTCATCGAATAGAAATTAGGTTCAAAGGCTTTGTATTCGACAAATAGTTTCCAGTCATTGGGTAAGGCTGCATAAATTTCAGTAAGGCTTTCGTAGGTACGTTGCCATGCCTGGCGAAAGTTCAACTGTCCTGGAAAGCAAGAACCATCCGACAACCACACTGTGAGGGATTGCGAACCCAATGCCTTGCCGTGTTCGATTACTTCGATGTTATGCTGTATAGCTTGTTTGCGTACGGCTTTATCTACATGTTGCAAAGACCCAAATTTATAACTCAGCTGCTGCCCCGTTTGATCCTGAAAAGTGTTAGAGTTCATCGCATCAAAGCGAAGCCCGTGCTGTGCTACCAATTCTTTAATAGCTTTTACATCTGTAGGAATATCCCAGGGAATATGTAAAGAGATAGCACCACTGGATTGGTTCAGGGCATGTAGTAATCCTATATCCTCTATTTTGTGTTCCAGGTTAAGCGGCTCTCCGCCTCCACTGAAACGACCAAACCTTGTACCACCGGTACCGAGTGCCCAACTGGGTATAGCGATTTGAAATTGTATTAATTTATCAATGACAGCTTCCGCATTATTAACCTGAGACGAGATATACTGCAAGGCCAATTGATGAGCGCCTGCGTGTTGTTCATTATGCTGTTCAATCGAGTCTTTACGTAGCTGCATTGTCGACAGTTTTTTTGATTACAAAATCAATCCTACTTTTCGCACAATATACATTTATTTCCCCTCGATAAGATAGTGAGAAAGTTGATCTGTACGAGGACAATTGACCTGCTCCATTACCTGAAGCAATTGTTTTTTCAAAATATTGATAGTATGTTTTGGACCTTCTTTTCCCAAGGCAGCAACACCATACATAAAAGCTCTGCCCATAAAAGTAAAAGAAGCACCCGATGCCAATGTGCGGGCAATATCTGGGCCGGAACGAAGACCACTATCCATCATAATCGTCATATCGCTGTTGTTGGCTTTTACAATTCTTTTAAGCGAATGAATAGCCGACTCACCGGCATCCAACTGCCGACCACCATGATTAGATACAATCATTCCATCCAGTCCCAAGCGAACGGCTTGCTCTGCATCATACTCACTCGCTACTCCCTTTATCACCAGCTTACCTTTCCATCTATCCCGTATATAACTTATTTTTTCTTCCGTCAAGCGGCCATTGAACGTTCTGTTCATAAACAATCCCAGGTGATGCATATTCATCCCTTTGGGCATATAAGGCTTTAATGTTGCAAACTCTGGCTGCCCATGAAACAATGTACGCAAAGCCCAATTGGGCTTTGTTGCTATTTGCAACATATTTCTAAACGTCATACGTGGCGGCATGGCCAATCCATTTCGTATCTCCTTCGGACGATACCCAAACGAGGGAACATCTGCCAATAACACTAATACTTTATACCCTGCAGCTTCTAAGCGCTGTAAAATATTATCCGTTACTTCTTTCTCAGCAGGATAATATAATTGAAACCAAGCTTGACCATTGGTAATAGAAGCAATTTTTTCAATGCTTGAAGTAGTAACCGTGCTTAGTATAAAAGGAATATTAGTATCCGCAGCCGCCTGTGCCAGTAACTCTGGTGCACCAGGCCATATCAATCCCTGTAAGCCTACCGGCGCTATACCAAAAGGAGCACTGTATGTATGGCCTAATAGTGTTGTACTTAGATCTACTCCATCAAAATCTTTTAGATAAACAGGCTTCAATTCTATCTTACGGATATCAGCCGTATTGTTGTAAAGATTTATATCTTCATTACATCCTCCATCCACGTATTCAAAAGCAAAGCGCGGAATCCTGCGCCGGGCTTTTTCTCTCAGCATATCTATGCTGGGATAATTGGGATTATACTCCAGTTTCATATCAGGTTAGTTTGAAGCCAATTTACAACAATGCTTACCGGACAAAAGCCATCGCTACACCACCATCTACATTTATCTGGTTGCCGGTTGACTTATCCAGCAATCCGCCAACAAAGGCAAAGCAGGCATTAGCAATATCATCCGGTAAAATAATTTTATTCAACAACGTTCTTTTCGCATAGTAAGCGGGCAATTCTTCTACTTTAATGCCATAGGCTTTGGCACGCCCTTCGGCCCAGCCACCTGCCCATATATTACTATCGGCTATTACCGCATCGGGGTTCACCGCGTTCACACGTATATCATCAGCACCCAACTCTGCTGCCATCAGGCGGGTTAAATGTGCCTGTGCTGCTTTTGCCGATCCATATCCGGGATTATTAGGCCCTGCTACTACCGCATTCTTGGAAACAATATTTATTAAATCACCACCTATTCCCTGACGACGCATAATCTCTACTGCTTTCTTAGAAGTGATAAATTGGCCTTTTACCAATATATCATACAATAAATCCCACTCCTCCAAACTGTGATCCGCAATCGCTTTTGATATGCTGATACCCGCATTGTTAACCACAATATCTACACCGCCAAAAGCTAGGCTTGCCGCATCAAGTGCACTTTCTACCGAAGCCGTATCTGTTACATTTAACAAAGTAGCGACAACCGCATCTTTGCTGAATGTATTTTGAAACTCTTCCAACGCTCCGTTCAATCTTTCCTGATTGATATCATTCAGCACAATACAAGCACCCTGCTCTGCAAACTTTTTTGCGATAGCCTTACCTATACCACCTGCACTACCTGTTACCAAAGCAATCTTTCCACTTAGCGGCTTAGGCTTAGGCATGCGCTGCAGTTTTGCTTCTTCCAATAACCAGTATTCAATATTAAAGGCTTCCTGTCTTGGCAGTGAAGTGTATTCGCTCACCGCTTCTGCTCCTCGCATCACATTGATGGCATTGATATAAAATTCTGCGGCTACTCTTGCTGTTTGTTTATCTTTTGAAAAACTAAACATACCTACACCGGGGTATAAAATGATAACCGGATTAGCATCACGCATAGCAGGGCTATTCGGATGCTTACAGGTTTCGTAATAGTTTTTATACATTTCCCTGTAGGCGACAAAGGCAGGTGTAAGCTGTTCCTTTATAGCAGCTGTATCCGTCAAGTCAGCCTCTGCATCTACTGTAAGTACCAGCGGACTTATTTTAGTACGTAAAAAATGATCCGGGCAACTGGTACCTAATGGTGCTAAGCGATCCAAATCATTAGAATTAATAAATTCCAACACACGGGCATCATCGGTAAAATGACCAATCATGCGTTGCTGGCTGCTGCACAAGCCACGCAATACCGGCGCAAGACGAGCAGCTTGCTGCTTTCTCTTCTCTTCTGTTAAAGATTCTCTTTTGGCTCCGCCAAATACAGGCCTTTTTTTACCCAAATTTTCTTCTAGGTAAGCGGCACATTTTTCTACTACTTCCAATGTATTGATGTAACATTCGTACGCGGTATCGGCCCAGGTAAATAAACCATGCGAGCCCAACATAATGCCTTTGATACCGGGATTCTCATCCAGGCATTGCTTTAACTGCAAGCCTAAATCAAATCCGGGCTTTTGCCAACCCACCCAACCGATAGTATCTCCAAAAATTTCTTTTGTTATCGCTTTACCATCTTTTGCGGCAGCAATAGCAATAGCTGCATCCGGATGCAAGTGATCAATATGCTTGAAAGGAAGAAAGCCGTGTAAAGGCGTATCAATGGAAGGCGCTTTGCTATCCAAATCATAAATACAATGATTGAATAAGCCCACCATTTCATCTTCCTGCTCTATGCCTTTGTAAATATTTTTTAAGCTGCGTAACCGATCTACATACAACGCCGCCAAACCAGAGCGCTTTAATGTGCCAATATCACCACCCGATCCTTTTACCCACATTACTTCCGTCTCAGCTCCGGTTAAAGGATCTTTAGCCATGGCTTTGCACGATGTGTTACCACCGCCGTAGTTGGTCAAACGCAGATCTGCACCAAGTAAATTAGAACGATAAATTAAAAGGGCTACCTGATCATCACCAAAAGAAGCAGCTTTCGCTTCATCCCACAAATAGCTTACATGTTTGAAAACGGGTTTGCTCGACATATCCTATAGTATTTTTGAAGTTTTATATATTTTATGGCAAAAGTGTAATTGATCGTTTTATTCTTGTGAACACTTTTCTTCTATTCATAAAGAAATCGAGTGTAAAAATAACCGGTCGTTGCCAAATTACTATCCTGTCCTGTACTATTGACTACCTGCGTATCCATCACGCTTTTACCGCAGCCGGCTTCCATTCTTTCAATACCATCAGGTCTTGGGGAACGGGTTGCGTATTCCAGCTATCATGTATAGCAAGTGCTGCCCCCAAAGCTGTGCCTTGTATCATGGAAGTGGCATACACATTTTTATCAGGGAAAGCATTACTCAACAGCTGCATGTAGATTTCGTTTTTACAAAAGCCTCCGTCTACATAGATATTGGTCACATTGTCGCTTAGCACCATTCCCGTAGAGACATACTGTTGATAAATAATATCTACCATTAATTGATGATAAGCGTGTGCAGCAGAAGCAAAAGAAGTCAATGAACGTAAATGAAAAACAGAAGGCGTAGTGGCGCTAGCAAGCGACAATTGCTTTTCAAGACCGATAGTTTCTTTTTCCTGCTCCTCTATAGTGGCAATAACATCGGGATCATACGCCAGCGATTTGAAGTAATCTGTTGTTACTTGAAAATGTGCTGCTATTCTCTTTACCTGTTGATCATGATCGTTGCCCGCAAAAAGCATCGTGGCTTTTACCGGATTTCCTTTATAACTCAGGTAGCAAAGGCTGCCTTTGTTTAATTCCGTTATATTGGGTAATTCACTATTAAAAGGATTTAAACTAATAGACCAGGTACCGGTAGAAATAATCACAAACGGATCGGTAAAGCAACTGAGATAAGGGACAGTTGCCGCCGAACTATCGTGCAACCCTATTCCCACAACAATTTTTTTCTCTTGCGCTCCTTCACTTACGGGTACAACGGTATTACCTCTTGTAACCGGCGACAGTTTGGCTCGAATACCTTCATCCTCCAACCAGGAATGATAATCATTAGCCGCAAAATGCCATAGGCCTGAGTGACAACCCAGGTTGGTCATTTCTGCAAAATACTTTCCTGTAAGTAAAAAACTAAGGTATTGCGGAAAATGAAGGGTAGCCGCAATTTTAGTAAACAAAAGAGGTTTCTCTTTTTTTAACCAATATAGTTGCATCCCGGAGTTGAGATGCCCCATTAGAGTACAAGCTATCTCCACGGAAATCTTTGCTACTCCTCCTCTTGCTGCAACAAACTCCTCCATCAATGACTGAGGGTAAGGCTTCAAATAATTAAATAAAGAACCTACCGGCTTACCCTGTGCATCTACATGAACAAGTGATGCGCCATAGGTAGAAAAATTGACGGCTCTTACTTCAAACAATGATGAGTGCTTTAATTTTTCAAACTCATCAATAATCCAAGCAGACAGTACATTTATATCTTCACAAGGAAATCCATCTTCATCCTTTGTTTCATCAAATCGCTTGGCAGTTTCATGCACCACTTTATACGATTCATCAAAAACAAGTAATTTCTTATTCGTTTTACCAATATCAAATACGGCAACTACTTGTGTTTTTGTCTTCATATCACATCTGTTTTACCCTTACACGTATAACAACTAGTCATTCAGCGAATTTCCATATCCTACTAATATTACCGCAATAATAATAGTAGCAATGCCTGCAATGATAGTTCTTCTTGTTTTTTTACTTACCCCGCTCCACTCTTTAAAAGCAAAGCCCCAGAAATTGGCCACTAAAATAATAAAAGCCATGTGCAATATCCACGAGCTAGCACCATTTCCCAGTTTACTCTCTCCCATACCGTAGAAAAAATATTGCAGAAACCAGGTGGTACCGGCAATAGCACAAAAGATATAGTTCTTACGCAATGGCACTTTTGCATTGCTATAATCACCAAAACTTTTGTTTCTCGCATTTAAGATAAGGCACCAGATCAGGTTTGTTGTCAATCCACCCCAAAGAAGTACCACATAAATCACATTATTTTGAAACAGAAAATTTATACCTGCATCCGGATTAACAGCCTGCCATAATGCATTCGCCTCAGCTGCCATCGCCGACCCTGCTTCTATTCCATAATTGAATCCCGCACTCAATATACCTGATATAATACAAACGATTAATCCTTTCTTAAGGTTAAATTCTTTTACGCTGTCTTTCTTTTTCTCTTCGGGTAGTTCTTTCTCCTTCATAAACCCTGCTTTGCCACAAAGAAAAATCCCTACCAAGCAGCATAGTACGCCCAGCAATACTACATTGCCCCAGGTTGTTTGCAGTAGCTCTGTAAATGTTGTTTTGCCTTCCATACCTACAATGTCATAGTAGATAGGCGGTGCCAGCGAACCAAAAGCAGACGTAAAACCCAGCAACACAGAGTTACCCAATGACATACCGAGATACCGCATCCCCAATCCATACATCAATCCGCCAATACCCCAAAGTATACCCCAGAAAAAAGTCCAAAACAAAGTGGAAAATGCCGCATTGGCAATGATGCTTGTAAACTCCGGCACCGTAATCCAGGCAACAAGTGGTGGCATGATTAACCAGGAAAACAATCCGCCTACCAGCCAATAAGTTTCCCACGACCAGCCTTTTACTTTTTTATAGGGAATATAAAAACTCCCGGACGCTACACCACCAACGAGGTGATAAAAAATACCAAATATTGCCTGCATATACTGCTACTATTGAATGATGAATTGATAAGAACCTGAACCTATGTTTACTACAACTTTACCGTTAGCATCCTGCGTTGCACTTTCCAACAAAACTCCCTTCAACGCACTACCCGACTCTTTAATTTTTCCTTTATCATTTGTGGGTAGCGTAACTACAGCAGAAGCATTGGCCGGTATAGTAATATTCCATTCCAAGCCCTTTGCTGTTTTCTTCCATTCACTTTTCACTTCTCCATATTTTGTATCTAAAGAAGCTTTTACAAAATCAAGCCCTTCAGGAAAAATAGGATTCATGACGATTTTCTTAAACGCCACTTCTTTATCATCTGTTTTTATTCCTGCCAGATACTCATAGTACCAAACGAGTAAATCACCAAGCAACATCTGGTGGTTGCCAGAATTCATTACCGGATTACCCGCATCACCATTCCACAGTTCCCAAATAGTAGTAGCACCTTGCTCTACCATGTATCCCCAACTGGGATACGTAGTGTTGGTTGCTAACTTATACGCCAATTCCTGCGCACCATTATCAGTAAGGCCGCGCATCAACCACATACCACCAATGATACCTGAGTTTACATGATCATCAAAATCTTTCAATCTATTTTTAATATTTTGAAATACTGCCGCCCGATCTTCTGCTGCTACCATTCCAAAACTTAACGGTAGCAGGTTGGCCGTTACGGTATTATTCGCATAAGATTTAGTAGCGCTGTTATAAAACTTCTTATTGAAAGCTGTCAATACTTTTTGTGCAATTGCATCAAAGCTGGCAACATCCGCAGAATGTCCCAAGTGTTCTGCATATTTTTTCATTAAGCCTAAGCAGTAATAGTAATAAGCAGATGCCAACAATCCTCCATCCGTAATGCGATTAGGATCCTGCGACCAGATAAGATCCAAAGACTCCGGTGGCACACACCAATCACCATAATTATCTTTCAATACCAAATCACCTTCATTATATGTATTCCACATGTACAATATCCATTTTTTCATAGCAGGATACTGTTTGCCAATACTTCTTGTATCACCAAATTGCTTACGCAACATTTCTGGGATAAGAATAAAAGCACTAGGGTATGTTACATTATCTGCATAACGATCCCAAAAGCTGGGCGCTATATCCGGAATACTTCCGCTTTCTTTTTGAGAGTCCTGTATATCATCCAACCATTTAGCATATAAACGGGAATTATCAAAAATGAAACTCTCTCCATAAGAGCTAATTACTCTATCGCCCAGCCAGGCCACTCTTTCGTCCCGCTGCGG
>CAZPPM010000058.1:0-20146 GCA_964588445.1 uncultured Citrobacter sp. | reverse complement strand
GTAGACAGCCAATGTTTTTTTGTCATAGCAGACTAGTTTTTTGTTTAAAAGAATTACGGTGCCTTTTCAAAAAGGTTATAATATCTGAACGCCAGCTTTGGCATAGGGTAGAAGTAATGGGTCGTCTGGATCTAATTCCGTTATTAAAGCATCAATCTTATCTAAATCACAAACTTTAATCGGCTGAAAACTATTGATCTTTTCTGCGATAGTGAGACATACTACTTTTTGCGATGTTTCGATCATGGCCTGTTTTAATTGTACTACTTCCCAGTCGTTATCAGTAATACCATGTTGAGGGTCTATCGCATTAATGCCTAAAAAGCAGATGTCGGCTTTGATTTGTTTTACTTTGGCAATGGCTTCTGAGCCTACCGTTATTTTTGAACTTTTGGATATTTTGTCGCCAATTAGAATCACATCAATATGGGGATGATCCATATATTCTAATATAGCCGCAATACTGCCGGAAATGAAGGTGGCTTTCAAATCTGGTGGAAGTACCCTTGCCATTTCTACTATAGTGGTGCCCCCGGTGGTGAGTACAAACATGCCATCCCTAATTAGATCGATGGCTTTAAGAGCAATTTTTCGTTTGTTCTGTTGCGAATAGACTCCATTGATGGGCATATGCACCTGGCCAAAAGATTGAGAAAGTGCTCCTCCATGTACTTTGAGCAGCTTACCCTCCTCAGCCAGTTCCAGCAAGTCTCTGCGAATAGTATCTTCTGAAACCTGCATTTCCTGCGATAAGGAGGACGAGAGTACCTTATTATGCAGGTTTATCTGTTGTAAAATGTAGGATTGTCTTTCTTTCTTAAGCATAGCAGTCGGTCTGATGCTAAATATAAGACAAAAAGTTGCAAAAAAATGCAGATAGTGGAAAAAAACCGCATCAAATGTGAATAAATGCGGTTTTTAGAAGGGTTTTAATTCTTTAGTGTGCGTTTTTTAAAAAGTGAAGCGAGCAGATAATCCTATAGCAGCAGGCTCAAAAAAGATATCCGAAACAATGTTTAGCTCCGGTTTCCAATCGAGAGATAGGTTAAGAGGCAAATTAGTAAACTTATAATCCAAGCCTACAACTCCCATTGCTCCAAAATTGACCCGGCTTTCCTCCTTATTAGTTGTTGTGTTTAAATGTTTCATAAAACCTATATACCCACCTGCTCCATAAAACCACCGTAAGCCAGATTGTCCAAAAGGCTTGTGTATTTCATAGAGCGCACCAAGTGCTAATGGATCGCCAAACGAAAACAAGGCTTCAATGGCTGTGGACTCGCCTAGAAAATGTTTCAATGTAACAGAGTTGTTGACCATAGCCGGCGCACTGCTGAAACGGACTCCAAGGCCTGTGCGATAGGTGGGGGACTCTTGTGCGGAAACTTGTGTAGTGTAAAAAAAAGCGACCAAAAGAAAAAGGATAGAAACTCTTTTCATATAATTATTTTTTTCAGTTAAACTTGGAATTTCAGAAAGCTGTTACGTGCGATGACAATCTTCTAACGAAAGACCCCTATGCTCATTTCTAAAGGAAATGCAAAAGCTCTTATTTTATCAGCAGGATGTATAAGTGATAGAGGAGTGATATCAACTACGGAAATGAGGTAAAGAAAACTCATTCACTGTAAGAAGGATAAAGTAGGGAATGAATGGTAAGCAACATTATTCAAATAGCTCGTATTTTGTCTTGGGTCGCCTGCTTTCCAGCCATCGGAAATGGGAGAGTTGCATTTCTTCCGGGCTTTTATCCTTAATGGGCCAAATGGTGCCTGTAACAGCACTTCTAAATACGACTTTGTCTAACTCTTTTTCTGCAAAATAAATATCAATGATATCCGAGGCGGATTGGTTTACACCAGTATAAGCGCTGTCTTCATCCTGCAGGTAATAAATGCATTCTGCAAATCCCATGGCTCTTACGGAGTCAATATTGCCTTCTACAAACCATCCGTCTATGCGGGTTGATTTTATCTGATTATACGCTTGCGAGTCAGCCCGGTTTATCATAAAGCCATTTTCAAAAGCTTCAACTTTATCTGCTTTTTTATTTTTTGTAAATAACAAAATGGTATCGCCGGTTATCTGACTCTGCTGTGCCCATACTACGGGATCTTTGTACAGCCGGAAAACAGAATCTTTGAAAGAATAAAACAAACTATCGCATACGGCTTGCAGCGAATCATTAAAGATTCTTACATTGCTAAAAGCCTCAAAATAGCGGTTGGCACTATCGCTTTCATTTAGTACAGCCATCTTAGTGCCTGCTATGGTATCTGTGATTATTGAATCGCTAGCCAACTTATCGGTGAGGCGTGCAGAAAATAAAGTATCTGCACTTATGTACATAGAGTCATTATCCTGCTTTACAATCATTAGAGGCTTGCGGGTGGCAAGCATGGATTCCGTATTCTTATTGCGGATAACAATACCCCCCAATATAGTGGTGTTGTTTTTCTTGTCAATAATTACGGCATTGCCAATAGCTCTGGATATACCTGTGCTGTCATCAAGATCGACTGTGTTGGCGGTAATGGATACATCGCCATCTTGTATTTCCGGTCTTAAGCCAAATTCTGCCTTTCCTGTTTGCTGATTGTAAAACCCGTCTTTTGTTTTTATCACCCGACCACTAGTGTCCGTAATAATCGTTTGCGATATGAATCGTGTGGTTTGTGTTTCCGTATTATAGAGTAAAGAATCTGTGTCAATAGTATAAGCAGGATCCTTAAGCACTACATCTTTTTTAAAATAAATATCTCTAAGGTCTGCATAATACCATCCTTCTTTGCTCGTGAGTACCGTTTTCCCGTTCACAACTTTACCGCCGTTTTTATAAATACCCAGATTGGTTTCCATGTTGTATTCTAGCTCAGGCGTTGTGAGTGTTCCTTTTCCGTCAGTTAGTCTTACGTTGCCATCCATATACGCTACTTTCTTGTCAATCAAATACCGTAAGTGGTTAGCATAAATATGAGTCGTATCCGAATCATTGATGTGTACATTACCCCAGGCTTCAAAAATTTGCAGGCGATCATTTTTTACACAACTGTCGGTATAAAAAATAGTGCTTCCCTGCCTAAGCTTTACAGTCCCTACAAGAATGGTAAGGCGGGTGCTATCATCAATGGTTTTAAAGGTAATGCGCTTGGTAGGCTCCAATATTTCAATAGGCTGGGTAGTGTCGTTGAAAGTGGGAGCTATATTATCCTGTACTGAAAATGAACTGGAGGCAGCCCATATAGTGGATAATATAAGAATACAAAAAAGCGTAAAAGATAGTAGCCTCATTGGGGAATTGTGTCCTTAATGGATGGCGAAGATAAAGCACCTCCTTTGTCTTTTTTACCAAAAATGGAAAGATTAACGTAGCGTTTGGGGTGTGCTCTTAAGTCATCCATCAGTATCTCTGCGCTTAACAGAACATCGGCTAGCTTATTATAAAGTTTTTTATCATGAATAAGTGCACCTAATGTGCCATCCGTACTGGAGATTTTTTCCATTGAACTTTTTAGCTGTGCAATAGCCCCCTGCAGGGTATCCATGGTTTGTTGCAAATCCAGTTGTGTAAGCTTTGCTGTAAATTGTTTGGTATTGCTAATGATATCTGTAATACTATCATTGTTTTTCTTAAGATTCCCGGTGATAGCACTCATGTTATTCAGTGAAGTAACTAATGAACTATTGGGGTCACTCATTAAGCGGTTAAGTGAACTGCTAAGATTTGAAAAATTAGCAACAGTATTTTGAAGGTTATTCTTTGTTTCACCATCCATTATTTTATTCAGGTTGCTGAAAACTCTGTTAAGGGAGTCCATCGTTTGGCGCAGTTTATTAAGCGTAGGTGTTACCTCTGATGATAATCCGCTAAAGATGCCTTCGTCAACACGTGTTTGTATTTCGTCGCCATTTTTCAAAAAGGAAGTTGCATTGCCCGGCTCAATGGTAATGGTTGTTGTGCCTAGCCCTACCAGGGGTGCAGCTATATAGGCAACAGAGTTGGAGGGGATATTTACATCTCTTGTCAGGCGAATAGTAACTCGTATACCACTCACGTTTTTGTCTATCTCCTTCATTTCATATACCGATCCAATAGTTAGTCCGTTAATCTTTACTTCGTTGGAATTGGTAAGGCCTCCCAGATTAGGAAAAACGGCAAATATTTTTGTTCTATTATCAAATAAATCTTTGCCCTTCAAAAAATTAAACCCCATTAGCAATAGAACTATTGCTACTATGGCGAGTATTCCTACTTTGATTTCATTGCTAATCTTCATCGATTACGGTTTTAATTATTAGAGCTGACTTTCTTTACTCAAAATCTTAAACACATCGCAATAATTGTAAGCTGTTAAAAAAAGCTGTTTTGGCTAGCCAAGTATTACGGCGATATAGGACTGCCCTATCAAGCCGCCAAATTAACTAATTATTTTTAAATGTTTTAGCAAAGAAAACACTCATTCTATACTAGCCACCAGCTAGGACGAACTTGTGTCGCCAGGCTGAGCACCGCTATAAGGCTATAAGTAAAGATGCTACACTAACAATTGTTATCTTCGTTTCTCAATTTTATTCCATATGAAAGAAAAAGAAGTTTTTATACTGGCTGCAGTGCGTACACCTATTGGAAGCTTTGGCGGATCCTTAAAAGGTTTATCTGCTACACAATTAGGCGCTGCTGCTATTAAAGGCGCATTGGAAAAATCAGGTCTTACGGCAGAGCAGGTAGAAGATGTGCTGATGGGCTGCGTAATACAGGCCAATCTGGGACAGGCTCCGGCCCGACAGGCGGCAAAATTTGCAGGATTGCCAGATAATGTAAACTGTACAACTGTAAATAAAGTATGTGCCAGTGGTATGAAAGCTATTGCACAGGCGGCGCAAAGTATATTACTAGGCGATGCGTCTATTGTTGTGGCTGGTGGCATGGAAAGTATGAGCAATATCCCTTTTTATAATGATCAATTGCGATGGGGTAATAAGTATGGAAATGGTACTATGATAGATGGGCTGGTAAAAGATGGGCTTACGGATGTATATGATGGGAAAGCGATGGGTGTGGCGGCGGAGCTTTGTGCTCGTGAATGTGGCATCAGTCGCGAAGAGCAGGATGCTTTTGCTGTAGAAAGTTATCAACGCAGTCAGGCTGCATGGGAAAAAGGTTTGTTTGCTGATGAAGTAGTACCTGTATCTATCCCACAGCGAAAAGGAGATCCTGTAGTTTTTGCAAAAGATGAAGAGCCTTTTAATGTAAAATTTGATAAAATTCCTTCTCTCTCTCCTGCATTCGAAAAGGGAGGAACCGTAACAGCTGCCAATGCTTCTACCATTAATGACGGAGCAGCGGTGTTGATACTTGCCAGCCGCGAAAAAGTAAAAGAGCTTGGATTGAAACCTATTGGTAAGATTGTATCCTACGCTGATGCAGAGCAGGCGCCGGAATGGTTTACGACCACGCCATCATTAGCGGTACCTAAGGCTGTGGAAAAAGCCGGGTTGCAAATGAGTGATATTTCTTATTGGGAATTAAATGAAGCTTTCTCGGTAGTAGGCATAGAGAATTCCCGTCGCATGCAATTAGATCCGTCAAAAGTTAATGTGCACGGAGGGGCCGTATCACTGGGTCATCCTTTGGGTGCCAGTGGCGCTAGGATTATTGTAACGCTTTTGCATGTGCTTAAAGCCAACAAGGCAAAGTATGGCGCTGCCGGTATTTGTAATGGAGGAGGTGGAGCGTCTGCAATGGTAATAGAAAGCTTGTAAGCTCGATATTTTTCATTTTTTAAATTGCTTGTTATGAATAAATACAAACTATCACTAGTGTTATTATTGCTTGCTGGTGTTACAGCTATGGCATTTACCGTACATCAAAAAGATCGTAAAAAGGATGCCTTTACAGGAGCTTGGGGTAATACAACAGATGGAGTAGAAACGGTGTTTATTTTCAATGACGGCTATTACACTTTGTCTTGTTTTAATAAGTCAACGAAAGAGTTTTTGTTTACCCGGGGTGGTACTTATAAAGTAAGTGGTGATGAATTACATTTTGCCATTGAATTTGATACAGAAACCAAGGAGGATATAGGAACAGATGTGGTTATAGGTTTCAAGTTTGATGGAAACAATTTGGTATTACAAGAAGATGAGGAAGAGGCTATGAAGTTTAAACGTACTGATGAGGGGACAGGCGACTTGTCGGGTAACTGGCGCATAACCGGGCGAATGCAGAATGGTAAGCTTGAGGAAATAAAGAAAAGTGATAGAAAAACATTGAAGATATTATCTGGAACCCGTTTTCAATGGATGGCGATTAATGCTGCTACAAAAGAGTTTTTTGGTACAGGTGGCGGTACGTATACTTTTAAAGATGGCAAATACGTAGAAACAATCGAGTTCTTCTCCCGGGATAATAGCCGGGTAGGTGCGGTACTAAGTTTTGAAGGCAAAGTAAGCGGCGATAAATGGGAGCATTCCGGTAAAAGCTCTAAAGGAGATGATATATTTGAAATATGGTCAAGAGAAAAATAAAATACTCGAATAGCAAGTAGTTACAAAAAGCATTTCGATTTCGAGGCGCTTTTTGTTTATACTAAGCTTGGCACTCTACATTTCTTTAAACAGCTAAAAATAATTCTTCACAGAAGTTTTTTGTTGATTACGTGCATCGGTCGGCAAAAAAGGAATGTCTTGCGTGGGTGAATAAACGATGAGTCACCTTTTTAAAAAAATATCTATGTTTCGGTACCTGATAGTACTATACCTGGTTTTTATTTTTGCACTTAATGCCTGTACAAAAACTACAGTAGAGGGTTCTCCTTCTTATTCGGGAATCGGAGATAGGGCAAGTGTTAGTTCGGGTAGCTCAGGTAATTCAGGTAGTCAAGGGCAGGCGGGGCTCATAACAGCCGGAGAGTGGAGCGATTTAGCTAATTGGCCATTTTGGGATAGCCTTATCCAGGTAAAACAATATGCTACTTATAGCGATCTATGGGGTTTTTATCATAATAACCGGGTGGCAGTACAGTTAAAAACGAGCTTAGGTCAGCCAGTTGCCAATGCAATAGTAGTATTGAAGAAAGGCGCGACTGTTTTATACAAGGCACGTACGGATAATCAAGGCCGTGCTGAATTATGGGCAAGCCTCTTTGAAAAAGATGAAGATATCAACTACACTACACTTTCATTGGATATCAATAATGGTTCGCAAGTTGTACAACAGGTTAAGCCTTATAAAAACGGTGTCAATGAAATTGTGGCAGGGGCTACATCTGTTGTCAGTAGTATTGAATTAGCTTTTGTAGTTGATGCTACAGGCTCTATGGCTGATGAATTGAGTTATTTACAAACAGAATTATTGGATGTAATCAATCGGGTAAAGGCAAATAATCCTACGTCATCGGTACTTACTTCTTCTGTTTTTTACAGAGATGAAGGAGATGATTATGTAACAAGGGTATCTCCGCTTACTTCCAATAGCGCAACAACTATGAATTTTATTAAAGCGCAAAAAGCAGAAGGTGGAGGCGATTTTCCTGAAGCTGTTCATACAGCTTTGGAAAAAGCAATTAATGAGTTGCAATGGTCGGCGCAGGCAAAAACAAGAATATTGTTTTTATTATTAGATGCGCCTCCTCATGATAATACTCCTGTAAAAGAAAGCCTGAAAAAATCCATAGAGAAAGCTGCTGAGAAAGGAATCAGAATAATACCCATTACAGCGAGTGGGATTGATAAAGAAACAGAGTTTGCTATGCGGTTTTATGCTCTGAGCACAAACGGTACTTATGTGTTTGTCACCAATCATAGTGGTATAGGAAATGATCATTTGGAAGCAACCGTAGGTAAGTATGAAGTAGAATTTTTGAATAACCTGATGGTTAGATTAATTGGGGAGTATGCGCAATAAAAAATTTATCACACTCGTAGCAATAGGATTTAAATAAAATTACTCCTTTATCTTTTGGAGAATATCTGCCAGTATACGCTTAGCATGTTCTCTGGAGTTTTCAATAAATAAGCGATGTGTATTCATTCCTCCGCAAATAACGCCAGCGAGGTAGATGCCTTCGATATTTGTTTCATGCGTAGCCTCATTAATAAAAGGAAGTTTTACGGCATCATTGCTCAGGGAAACATTTATTTTTTGTAAAAACTTCAGATTGGGCTGGTATCCGGTGAGGGCAATGACCCAATCGTTCGGAATAGTTATTTTGCCGTCGGGTGTTTGTAGATCTACCTCTTTTTCTCGGATAGCTATTACAGAGGAATTAAAATAAGCTTTTATGGATCCTTCTTCAATACGATTGACGATGTCCGGCCGCACCCAGTACTTTACCCGTTGCCCTATTTCTGTTCCGCGAACCACCATTGTAACTGTAGCGCCTTTTCTCCAGGTTTCCAATGCTGCATCTACAGCAGAGTTTTGTGCACCTACTACGAGTACATTTTGAAAAGCGTAGGCATGAGGTTCTTTATAGTAATGAGTTACTTTGGATAAATTCTCACCAGGTACATTTAGTAAATATGGAATATCATAAAAACCTGTTGCGATGATAACGTAATTCGCTATGTATTCTTTTTTATTGGTAGTAACGGAAAATTTATTCTTGCCATCCTTTTTTATATCCGTTACTTCTTCATAGAGAGTAATGTTTATTTTTTTTGAAGTAGCAACTCTGCGATAATATTCCAGTGCTTCCGGTCGGGTAGGTTTAGGAAGGTTGGAGACAAACGGTACATCACCTATTTCCAATCGTTCTGAAGTAGAAAAGAAAGTCATGTTTGTAGGGTAGTTGTATAAAGAGTTGACGAGGCACCCTTTCTCAAGGATGATATAATCAATTCCTTTTTGTTGTGCTTCTATAGCACAGGCCAAACCGATAGGCCCACCACCAATAATGATAAGAGAAAATTGTTGCTGCATAAGCAACAATAAAGGTACTTCAAATTAAGTATAGGCAATGGTTTGGCAAGCGGCTTATTTTGTACTCACAAAACTCATCAATAATGAAAAAAATACTTGTAATCATCTTGGCAGCCGGTATACTGGTAGCTTGTAATAACGGACAAAACTCTGGAAACAATAACGGCGGCGGCGGATTGTTTGGTGGAGGAGACAATAAGAAGGAAGATAATAATGGAGGAAGGAAAAATAATGCACGCGGTGGTGGCTGGTCAAATCAGGATCGTAACCAGTTCTTAAGAGATTGTAATGGTAGTTCTGGTGGATCTCAGCAGGCAAAAGAAATATGTAATTGTGTTTTAGGCAAATTGGAAGCAGAATACACCAGCCTTGCAGATGCCGACCGCCAGGGTGGTGAAGCTGCTGGAACCAGAATGGCACAAGAGTGTGCGCAAAATATTGGTGGTGGCAATTATAATGACGATGATTATTATAATGACGATGAAGAACGACGCACACCCAATAAAGGCGGCGGAGGCAACTGGACAAGTCAGCAGCGTCAGCAATATACAAGTGGCTGTATTACTACAGCTCAGCAATCGGGATTGTCTTCTCAACAGGCAAGAAGCTATTGCGATTGTATGGTATCTAAAGTAATGCAGCGATATAATTTTTCTGATGCGGCCAAGCTTACATCAAAAGATTTACAGCGCCCAGAGTGGCAACAAGCAGCAGCCGATTGTATGGGCGGCGGTGGCGGATATGATGATGATTACGATAACTAAGCCATAAATCACCATTCTCTTTTAAAAAGCCTTCAGCTACTGCCGGAGGCTTTTTCTATAGGGGCTGTTGTTTTTGATTTTAGGTTTTATGCGCCATCTCACTTAAATTTGCCCCACTTTTAAAAGCAACAATTAATGGCAAGAAGTATTGCATTCAGGGAAGCGCTTCGGGAAGCGATGTCGGAGGAAATGAGAAGGGATGACAGAGTTTTTTTAATGGGCGAAGAAGTCGCAGAATACAATGGAGCCTACAAGGTTAGCCAAGGTATGTTGGCTGAGTTTGGGCCTAAAAGGGTTATTGACACGCCTATTGCCGAGCTGGGATTTACGGCAGTAGGGGTAGGTGCTGCACAAAATGGATTGCGTCCCGTTGTTGAGTTTATGACATGGAATTTTGCTGTTTTGGCGTTGGATCAGATATTGAATACAGCCTCCAAAATGCTAGCCATGAGTGGAGGACAAATTTCCTGCCCCATCGTTTTCAGAGGTGGAAATGGTTCTGCCGGTCAGTTGGGAGCTCAGCACTCTACTGCATTTGAAGCTTTGTATGCTAACATTCCCGGAATAAAAGTGGTATCACCTAGTAACGGTTATGATGCTAAAGGGCTTTTAAAGCAGGCTATACGCTATGAAGAAGATCCGGTAATGTTTATGGAAAGTGAGCAGATGTATGGCGATAAAATGGAAGTGCCAGAAGAAGAGTATTATATTGAATTAGGTAAAGCGGATGTGAAACGGGAAGGTAGTGATGTTACAATCGTTTCATTTAATAAAATGATGAAAGTGGCATTGGCTGCGGCTACGGAATTAGAAAAAGAGAATATAAGCGCCGAGGTAATAGACCTGCGTACGATCCGCCCATTAGACTGGAAAACTATTCTGGAAAGCGTTAAGAAAACCAATCGTCTTGTAATAATAGAAGAGCAATGGCCTTTTGCTTCTATTTCTTCTGAGATTAGCTATCAAATACAAAAGGAAGGTTTTGATTATTTGGATGCCCCCATCCGAAGAATTACGGCTGCAGATGCGCCCTTGCATTATGCTCCTAATCTTGTAGCGGCTGCTTTACCGGATGTGCCCAGGACTGTGAAGCTGGTAAAAGAAGTAATGTATCTTAAGAAATAATTGACTAGTAAGAATGATAGTAACAAACCCGGATTTTTTCCGGGTTTTTGCATTAATAGCTAACAATTCTGCGATTTATTTTGCGGGTCATGCAGCGTTTTGCCTAGGTTGATGCATCTTTGTTATGGTTTTTCATAGGATATTGGATTTTAAAACGAGGCTGGATTTCTATCCGGCCTTTTTTTATTACCCCATAATATTTCGTAAGTAATTTTATTTCAGTTAATTACATAGACTTTAGCGATTTTTTTTGACTGCAATTATTTTAAACATATAAGGTGTCTCCTAAACTGTTTTGGTTTAAGCAAGTAGGGTATGATGGATGGAAATGCACAGCACTGATTCATGTTATAAGGTGATTCTATTTTCTTTTAGCCATCTTATGTCAATATGAAGTATTAGGCTGAATAAGTTTATAAAAGAAAGCAATATAGATAGAACACTTGGTATAAATTAACAAGCAGAACAGATGATTTTTAGAGTTTATTCTTTTTTGCCGGAGCTATTACACTATTTTTGAAATTATTGTAAGGGGGAGTTGTATTTTACATGCCAAGAGAAAAACTAATAAAAGACAAAATTAAAAATGCCTACGATTTTAATAATAGATGACGAGAAAGCGATTCGTAAAACACTCATTGAAATTTTGACCTTTGAAGGGTATACAATTGAAGAAGCAGCTGATGGCGAAGAAGGTTTGAAACGGTATAAGGAGAAGGTTTTTGACGTAGTGCTGTGTGATATTAAGATGCCTAAAATGGATGGGATTGAGTTTCTGCAAAAAGCAGGGGAAATAAATCCTGATATACCCATTATCATGATATCCGGGCATGGAAACTTAGAGACAGCTGTGGAAGCGGTGCGAAGCGGTGCGTATGATTATATTTCAAAGCCCCCTGATTTGAATCGTTTACTTATTACCATTCGCAATGCGATGGAGAAAAATACATTGGTGACAGAAACCAAAGTATTAAAAAGAAAGGTAAGTAAAGTGCAGGAGATGATAGGCGGTTCAGCACCTATACAGCGTATAAAAGATACGATTGATAAAGTAGCACCGACGGAGGCAAGGATACTCGTTACTGGTGAGAATGGTGTAGGAAAGGAACTTGTAGCCAGATGGGTGCATGAAAAAAGCAACAGAAGTGGAGGGGCGCTGGTAGAAGTAAACTGCGCAGCTATTCCTACAGAGTTGATCGAAAGTGAACTTTTTGGCCATGAAAAAGGATCGTTTACATCCGCCATTAAGCAAAGAATTGGAAAATTTGAACAGGCAAATGGCGGTACTCTCTTTTTGGATGAAATAGGTGATATGAGCCTGAGTGCGCAGGCAAAGGTATTAAGAGCTTTGCAGGAAGGAAAGATAACAAGAGTAGGTGCCGACAAGGATATTAATGTGGATGTAAGAGTAATTGCCGCAACCAATAAAGACCTGTTGGCAGAAGTAGAAGCCAAAAACTTTAGACTCGATCTTTATCACCGCTTAAGTGTGATTCTAATACATGTGCCTTCTTTAAATGATCGAAAAGAGGATATTCCCGTATTGGTAGATCAGTTTCTGGAAGATATTTGTACAGATTATGGTATCGTTAAGAAAGAGATTACAGAAGATGCTCTCCAAGAGTTGAAAGATTATAACTGGACAGGAAATATTCGTGAATTGAGGAATGTAGTAGAGCGGTTGGTTATTCTTTCTGCAAAAACAATTAGTGTGGAAGACGTGAAAAACTACGTAATGCCCCATTAGCGCATTCTTTTACCGATATTTGTTCCCCATTGACCGTTTTTAGGAAAAGTTTCCGGGCGATAATTTTGTTCGCCCCGATATTATAATATTTTTGACCGCAAATAAATAACCGGTACATGCCTTTACAACATTTGTTTATCATTTACCTTATCGGCACACTGCTTGTCTTACTACCATCATTTGGCCTGGCCAAATTATTTACCAAGGCTGGTGAAAAATCATGGAAAGCCTATGTGCCGTTTTATAATACGTGGGTAATGCAAACAATAGCCCAGCGTCCTAAGCATTGGGTTTTCTGGCAATTAATACCGGTGGTAGGATGGTTTATTACACCCGGTATTTTTATTGAGTTTGCAAAGGTGTTTGGGAAATATTCATTTGGCCAGCATACAATGGCGGCTCTATTTGCGCCTTTTTATTTTCCATGGTTGGCTAATCATAAGGATACACGTTTTGTAGGGGCAGAGATAGTGCGAAAGTATAAGAAACCAGCCTGGAGAGAGTGGGTAGATGCTGCAGTATTTGCTGTAGTTGCGGCTACGTTGATTCGCACATTTGTTTTCGAAGCATATACGATCCCTTCCGGGTCTATGGAAAAAACATTGCTGGTAAGAGATTTCTTATTTGTAAGTAAGCTTAGTTATGGTCCGCGTATACCTAATACTCCGTTATCGTTTCCTTTTGTACATAATTATATGCCGATTACCAATGGTAAGTCTTACACTGAAATAGTTAAGCTTCCCTACATACGTTGGTTTGGATCGATGCCCAAGAGAGGGGATGTGGTGGTATTCAATTTTCCGGCAGGCGATACGGTTATTCATCATCCCGACTTTGAATCCTTTAATCCCTACATTGATATTAAAAGAAAAGCTTTACAAGGTTCGCAAGGCGATCGAATGGTATTAGCAGATCCCGATAACTACCCTGTTGTAGCCCATCCTGTTGATAAAACGGATAACTATATTAAAAGATGTGTAGGCGTAGCAGGCGAAACAATTGAGATAAAAAATGATGAGGTGTATATCAATGGTGAAAAGCAGATAGCGCCTCCTTATGCAGAGACAAATTATGTTGTTACGACCAACCTGCAAGTATTAGATCAGGATGTGATGAAAGACGAATATGATCTCGATTTTGATAAAGGTGAATACAGAAGTACTGGCCGACCCGGTGAGTATGTAATGCTGCTCACAACAAAGGCGAAAGAAAAAATGCAGAAGAATGGCTTAATTACCTCTATTCATGTAGATACCTTAGCTCCTGGTAGAGAGCAGATATTTCCTTATGATACAGTAAGTGCACATCAACGTTGGACGAGGGATAATTTCGGTCCCGTTTGGATACCAAAAAAAGGCGAAACACTTACGCTTACTGCACAAAATTTCTCCTTATATGAAAGAGCCATTCGTGTATATGAGAAAAATGATTTTTATGCCAAAGAAGGGAAGTTTTATCTGAATGGAAAGGAAGTGTCCAGCTATACATTTACAATGGATTATTTCTGGATGATGGGGGATAACCGTCAGGGATCGCAGGATAGCCGCTATTGGGGCTTTGTGCCGGAAGACAGGATTGTAGGTAAAGCCTGGATGATATGGTTTAGCTGGGAAGGAGGGCCTCGCTGGAAGCGCCTACTTAATATTGTAAAATAAACTAACTTTAAATGCCCTTCGAGAGAAGGGCATTCTTGTCTTTAGTAAATTATAACCTTATGGCCGAAGAAAAACAAGTTACTTTCTCTTACACTCTTTATTCCAATAGTACAGAGCTCTCTCCTGTCTTATCTCAATTGCTGGATAAGGCGAGAAACATTACAGCACAAGCGTATGCACCTTATTCCAATTTTTTTGTGGGGGCTGCTGCTATTCTGGAAAATGGAGCTATTGTTACAGGGACTAATCAGGAGAATGCTTCTTATCCCGTGGGTATTTGTGCGGAGAGGGTATTGCTGGGAAATGCGGCAACATTATATCCTGGCATAGCTATAAAAACTATTGCTATTAGTTATAAGAGTAACAAAGAGGAAGATAAAGTGCCTATATCGCCCTGCGGAATGTGCCGACAGGCTTTACTTGAATACGAAGGAAGAACAGGTAGTCCTATACAAATATTGTTGAGCGGGCAGCAGGGAGAAGTATGGTTAATACATCAGTCGAATCAGTTACTTCCTTTTGCTTTTACCGGCGAAGCGATGAGTTAAAAAGCATTAGCGCATATCCCATACGAGGGCACTGGCTCCTAATATAGCGGCATCCGATTCCTTTAAGTGGCTAATCAAAATCTTTACTTTATTTTGAAATATCTTGATGAGATTGGCTTCCATATGTTCTCTTGTAGGCTTAAGTAAAAGATCGCCTGCCTTGGTAAGTCCACCAAATAAAATAATGGCTTCGGGGCTGGAAAACATAACAGCATTTGCCAAAGCCAGACCTAATATGCGACCGGTATATTCATAAATGGATTGAGCAAGTTTATCACCTTTAATGGCCGCCTCATATACTTTTTTAGAATCTATTTCTTCTCTGGGAATATCTCGTAAGGTGCTTTCTGCATCCGTAGTATCTAGTAGTTCCAATGCAGTATATTTCACGCCGGTAGCAGAAGCATAGCTTTCCAGAGAGCCCTTTTTCCCTGTTCCGGGATGTAGCCTTCCATCGGGTATAATGATAGTATGTCCTAGTTCTCCGGCAAAGCCATCGTTTCCGTAAATCAACTGACCATTGGCGACAATGCCACTTCCTACGCCTGTACCCAGCGTAATCATGATAAAGTCACGCATATTTTTGGCAGCGCCATACATCATTTCTCCAATGGCTGCCGCGTTAGCATCATTGGTTAATACCACCGGTAGTTTAAACTTGCCTTCAATAAGTTTTGCCAAAGGAATAATGCCTTTCCAGGGTAGGTTGGGAGCGTACTCGATAGTGCCTGTGTAGTAGTTACCGTTGGGGGCGCCTACACCTACACCTTTTATCCTTCCAATACCTCCGGCCTTTTCAATAAGAATGCTTAAGCTATTATAGAGGTCTTCGATAAAAGCATCAACTTCAGTATGCGTTTTAGTGGAAATTTCGTCTGAGAAAAGAACATTGCCATCTCTATCTACAATGCCAAATTTTGTTCCTGTTCCGCCAATGTCAATTCCAATTGCTAAAGCCTGTTGCGCAGTTTTTGCAGCCATCACCTATATTTTAAAATACCTCGTAAACTTTACGGTTACGAGGTATAAATGTACGAAGTAAATTATTTATAGCTTATAGATATTAATGACTTGTAGAAAGTTGCTGGTCAAAATCAATGCCTTGTTTTTTTAAAGCAGCTCTACTACTTATAGTATGCCAAGCAAGATAAGCGAAACAAATTAGCGGTACGATGTAGGACATATGTGTCCAAGGACCTGTAGTTACGCCATTTACTTCTGTACCAAGATCAAGGTCTATGAGTGCTCCCTGTGCAGGAGGAATAATAGCTCCTCCCAAGATCATCATGATTAAGAAGGCAGAACCCTGGCTTGCATATTTACCTAATCCTGCAATAGCTAATGTAAATATACCTGGCCACATTACAGAGCAACACAAGCCGCAGGCTATTAAGCAATAATTAGCAACCATACCTGTAGTAAGCAACGATGTGATGACAAATGCCACAGCCAGAGCAGATACAGTTAATAATAGTTTTACCGGTTTTTCCTGAGCGTATAAGTTGGCGCCAATCAGGAAGGCAAGCATGATGGGATAATATTTGAAATCACTAATGTCGTTTCCTTTTAAATAGTTGGCCAGGCAAATGACGCCAAAGGCTAAAAGGGGTACGATAATAACCAGTGTACGTTTTGTCTGTTTGGTAAAATTAAAAACGCTTATAGCTCCCGTCCAGCGTCCTATCATCAAACTACCCCAATACAAAGCGATAAGATGTGAGTTGTGTTCCTCCGTATATCCACCAAATTCAGGACGTAAAAGTAAAGCTCCAAAATTATTATCAATTGTAACTTCAACGCCTACGTAAATAAAAATGGCTATCATGCCTAATACTAATTGAGGGTATTGCATGGCACCCCATCCTTCTTTATTCTTCCCGGATAATTTCATACTATAGAAGAGAAGCCCGAGGATAATAATAAGCGAAGCATAAATAATGGTTGACTTAGAGATGCCTGTAGCATTTTTAATAGCATCTGCAAAAAGAATGGGTAGAAAAACAAGCCCTATTATTAATAATACACGTAAAGCTTTAGGGCTTTTCTCCAAGGCTTCATTGCTTGTGACTTTGGGCATTTTAGAAAAGCTAAAAATGATTGCGGCCAATGTAAAAAGACCTGCTAAAACAAAGTACACTGTTTCTATATTGCCAATGGTTGCTTCTTTGTTACCGCTGGAGGCGCTACCAAAAAGCATAAAGCTTACCGCTAACGGACCCAGTAGTGTACCAAACGAATTTACCCCTCCTGCCAAATTTAGGCGGTGAGAGCCTGTTTCTGGAGAGCCAAGTGCAATGGCAAATGGGTTGGCTGCTGTTTGCTGTAATGAAAATCCCAGAGCTATAATAAAGAAAGATAACAACACCATACCAAAAGAAGGATTTGCTGAGGTGCTAATAAAAGCAAGTGATAGGGCACCCACAACTGAAATAAGTAAACCGACGATAATACCTTTCTTGTAACCGATTTTATTAAGGATATCTACATTACTTAAGTATGAAATAAGGTATAATAGTAAAGAGCCATAAAAATAAGCTCCATAAAAAGCAGAACCAATAAGCTGTGATTGTAACTGGTCAAGATCGAAATACTTTTTACAAAACGGGATAAAAATGCTGTTGCTGGCTGCAACAAAACCCCAAAAGAAGAAAACGATTACTAGGGTGCCAAACTGTGACCACTTTGTTTGATTGCTCATGGCAAGTAGGTTTTGTATTAATTAAATGAGTGCTGAAAGTAATGAGGAAAAGGGACAGCGAAAAATTTTAATTCCCGGTAGATAGCATTTTGTGAAAAACAACTTAAATTGAATAGTTTTAAACTCAAAAACACCAAATGGAAATCATACATGTAGCAGCAGAATGTTATCCGGTCGCAAAAACCGGAGGATTGGGCGATGTGGTAGGCTCATTACCCAAATACCAAACTCAGTTAGGGCATACGGTAAAAGTGGTAATGCCAATGTATCGCACACGCTTTCTCTATACACATGACTGGGAACTGGTGCATGAAGGAGGACAGTATATAGGCGCACATTGGTTTCATTATAGTGTTATCAAGGAAAAAACAAATGTATTAGGTTTTGATCTTTATCTGATTGACATAAATGGATTGTTAGATAGGGAAAAGGTATATGGATATGATGACGATACAGAAAGATTTCTTGCCTTTCAAATTGCATTGTGCGACTGGCTTAATCGCTGGCAACATGCGCCAGATGTTATTCATTGTCACGATCACCACACTGGGCTTATTCCTTTTATGATGAAACACTGCTACAGTTTTCGAAATAAATTAGCCAGTGTACCTACTGTTTTTACCATTCATAATGGACAATACCAAGGATGGATAAGCTGGGACAAATATTACTATATACCCGCTTATGATAGTTGGCAGTGGGGTTTGCTGGATTGGAATAATACGATTAATCCCATGGCGGCAGGTGTAAAATGTGCTTGGAAGGTGACAACAGTAAGCCATAGTTATTTGGAAGAGCTTAGATATTCCGCCAATGGTCTTGAAAACTTATTTGAATATGAGAGAGGAAAAAGCGATGGTGTATTAAATGGAATTGATGTAGATGTGTGGAACCCGCTGACAGATAGTTTCCTTGTTAAAAACTATGATAAGGAGCTAGTAGAAAAGGGCAAGCAAAAGAATAAAAAAGAAATAGCCGGTCAGTTTGGCCTCGATCCGGATAAGCCGCTTATTTCTTTTATAGGAAGACTGGTAGGAGAGAAAGCAGCCGATCTTTTACCTGAAGCTATTAGCCAATCTATTTATCAGCATCATGGCAAAGCCAACTTTATGGTGTTAGGTTCGGGTGAGCCACATCTGGAAGAGCAGCTTGATCAAATGAAGCATCAGTTTAAAGGATACTTTAATTCTTATATAGGTTATAGTGAACCATTAAGTCATTTACTTTATGCAGGATCAGACTTTTTACTAATGCCAAGCCGCGTAGAACCGTGCGGTTTAAATCAAATGTATGCATTGCGTTATGGTACGGTCCCCATGGTGAGAAGTGTGGGAGGACTTAAGGATACTATAAAAGACTTTGGTGATTCACAAGGTTTTGGAATACGTTTCGATCAGGCAAGTGTAAGTGACATAAGTTATTCGGTTGGTAGGGCTATCGATTTGTATGATCGTAAGCCGGATTTATATCAATGGATGAGAAATTATATGATGCAAATTGATCATTCGTGGGATAATTCTGCACAACAATACATCGATATATATAAATCATTAAAGCATTAATAAGATCACGGATATTTATTTTCATAGTTTGTGGTAAGATTAAGAAATGTTAATTACCTTTTGCTTGTTTTTAATTACTTAATACTATAAGATTGCAGTATGTCTATTTCAAAAGAAATGCTAAGTGTTATTCTTGGAGGTGGTGCGGGGTCTCGGTTATATCCTCTTACCGCCAGTCGTTCTAAGCCTGCTGTTCCTATTGCAGGTAAATACAGGTTGGTAGATATTCCTATTTCCAACTGTATTAATTCAAATATCAACAGGATGTTTGTATTGACGCAGTTTAACTCTGCTTCTCTTAATAGACATATTAAAAATACCTATCACTTTAGCGCATTCAGTACAGCATTTGTAGATATACTGGCAGCAGAGCAAACGCCGGATAATCCAACATGGTATCAGGGTACGGCAGATGCGGTACGCCAAAGTTTACGACATATAGAGCCTTTTGAAAGTGAATATGTTTTAATACTATCAGGAGATCAGTTGTACCAAATGGATTTTCAGGAGATGCTGAACAATCATAAAAATGCAGGCGCTGATATTTCCATAGCTACTATACCTGTTGGGGATAGGGAAGCACCTGAGTTTGGTATATTAAAAAAAGATAGCGGTGGTTACATTACTTCTTTTGTAGAAAAGCCACAGAAAGAAATTTTAAATGAGTGGGTAAGTGATACAGGTGATGTAATGAAAAGCTTGGGTAGGAACTATCTTGCCTCTATGGGTATTTATATTTTTAATCGGAAATTGCTATTTGACTTTTTGCAAAATGAATATGCAGATGCTACGGATTTTGGTAAAGAAATAATTCCGGAATCTATCACCAAGTGTAAAGTTGTAAGTTACCAGTATGATGGCTACTGGACAGACATCGGGAATATTTACTCTTTCTTTGAAGCTAATCTGGGACTAACAGATGACGTCCCCGATTTTAATTTGTTTGATAATAGCAATGCTATTTATACACGTGCTCGTATGTTGCCTCCAGCCAAAGTAAGTGGAACAACACTTGAAAAAGCAGTTATTGCGGAAGGTTCTATTATTAATGCCTCTCGTTTGGAAAAATGTGTAGTAGGGATACGCTCCAGGATTGGTCACGGCTCTACTATTGTTAATTGCTA
>CAZPPM010000057.1:0-20447 GCA_964588445.1 uncultured Citrobacter sp. | reverse complement strand
CGAGATGGTATTTTTGACACAAAATCAAGCCCATGTTAAAAACCGCAGAGGATATCCGCCAGCTAAATGATCGCATTACCCACGCCGGCCAGTTTATAGACAAGTTAAGGGATGAAGTAGGACACATAATTGTAGGGCAAAGCCATATGCTCGACAGGCTACTGATAGGGTTGCTTAGTAATGGACATGTTTTGCTCGAAGGCGTACCAGGCCTTGCCAAAACACTTACAATAAAATCACTTGCACAGGCAATTCACGCCAAGTTTAGTCGTATACAGTTTACACCCGATCTTTTGCCCGCTGATGTAATTGGCACATTAATCTATAATCAGCAAAAGAATGAATTCATTGTGCGTAAGGGTCCCATCTTTGCCAACTTTGTATTGGCAGATGAAATCAACCGTGCTCCGGCTAAAGTACAATCGGCTTTATTAGAGGCCATGCAGGAGCGGCAGGTAACCATAGGGGATAATACATACAAGCTGGAAGAGCCTTTCTTAGTACTGGCTACGCAAAACCCGCTGGAACAGGAGGGAACGTATCCTTTGCCGGAAGCACAAGTGGATCGTTTTATTATGAAAGTAATAGTAGACTATCCCAAGATGCACGAAGAGCAAATGATTATTCGACAGAATGTACAGGGTATTAGCAGCGCTCCGGTAAAGCAGGTGGTTTCTATACAAGAAGTGACCCATGCAAAAGAACTTACCCGACAGATATACATGGATGAAAAGATTGAACAGTATATACTGGACATTGTTTTTGCAACCCGTTTTCCTGATAAATATCAGCTGGATCGATTGAAGCCCTTAATTTCTTATGGCGGCTCTCCTCGTGCGAGTATTAACCTTGCGCTGGCCGCCAAAGCACAGGCGTTCTTAAACAAAAGAGGCTTTGTGATACCCGAGGATGTAAGAAGTATTTCAAAAGACGTACTGCGACACCGTATAGGACTCACTTATGAGGCTGAAGCAGAAAATGTAAGTGTAGAAGATGTGGTAGAAGATATTTTGAAACAAATTAATGTGCCTTGATTTTTTAGCTAACTAATTCCAGGATATATATTACTACATGCTCACTACCCCGGAAATATTAAAGAAAGTAAGGCTGCTTGAGATAAAAAGCAAAAAGCTGGCAACTGATCTGTTTACAGGAGAATATCATAGCGCCTTTAAAGGAAAAGGAATGTCTTTTAAAGAAGTGAGAGAGTATGCAGCTGGGGATGATATTCGTTTTATTGACTGGAATGTTTCTGCAAGATTTGGACATCCTTACAGTAAAATATTTGAAGAAGAACGGGAACTTACGGTTATGCTACTGGTAGATATAAGCCCCAGTTCTGGCTTTGGTACCACACATGCCCGCAAGAGAGATGTGATAGCAGAGCTGGGTGCCGTGTTAAGCTTCTCTGCCGTTAATAATGGAGATAAAGTAGGGGTTGTGTTTTATAGTGATAAAGTTGAGGCGTATATTCCTCCTAAAAAAGGTCGGCAACATGCTTTGTATATCGTAAGAGAATTACTGAGCAAAGAGCCTAAAAGCAGCGGTACTCAATTGGCCAATGCTTTACGCTATTTCAATAATACTACTCGTCAAAGAAGTATCGCTTTTGTATTAAGCGATTTTCTGGATGCTAATTACTCGGATGCTCTTCGTGTGGCAGGTAAAAAACACGATCTTATCGGCATTAAAATTTATGATAAGATGGATATGGAGTTACCGGCAGCAGGTCTGTTGCAGGTAAAGGATACAGAAACAGGGGTTACCAAGTGGATTGATAGTAATAATGCATTTGTGAGAAAAAGTTATAAAGATGAATTTTTCAGAGTGACAGCGTATGCTGCTCAAACATTCAAACAGGCCGGTTGTGATTTGTTGCATTTGCGTAGCGGCGATGATTATGTGAAAGTGCTGCGACATTTCTTTTTAAGCCGGAATAAATGAACCACCGATTTCGTTGAACAATAAATGAACAGAAAGGTTTTTTATACTATAATCACAGCTCTTGTAAGCAGTTGTTTTTCTTTTGTTGTAACTGCACAAACAGGTACGGTCGTAAAAGTTACAGTAGATCGTAATAGTATTCTTATTGGAGAGCCTGTTACCGTCGTTTTAGAGGCAGATATTCCGGAGAATGAACCTATTCGTTTTTTCTCACTCGATTCCATACCGCATTTTGAATTTTTACAAAAAGGAAAAATAGATACGACCAATACGGGTGATGGCACCCGCCTGAAACAACTTATACAGTTAACCAGTTTTGATTCCGGTAGCTGGATGATTCCTCCGTTTGTGTTACGGGAAAATGTGCAAACAGATTCTATTGCTATTGAAGTAGGGTTTACGCCATTTGATGCGGAGCAACCCTACCATGATATTAAAGATATTATACCGGTGCAGGAAGAAGAAGCTGAAAAGCAGGAATGGTGGTACTATCTTGCAGGAGCTATCGTACTCCTGATCATTCTTTTATATTTTCTTTTTAGAAAGAAAAAGAAAGATCCGGTTGTGGAAGTGCAGCAAACAATTGACCCTTATCAGTTGGCGATGGAGCAATTAACGGTATTGCAACGTGAACGACCTGATACCAAAACGTATTACGCAACTGTGGTGGATATTTTCAGGACCTATGTGGCAGCTACCAGAAATATCAATTCACTGCAAAAGACGACAGATGACTTGGTAGTGCAATTACAGCCTATCATAGTGCCCAAAGATAAATTTGAGGCATTGGCCAAATCGCTTCGACTTAGTGACTATGTGAAATTTGCAAAATATCAACCTGCTGCACAGGACGATGAGGAAATAATGATTGCTATAAAAGATACCATCGAGTTATTAGAAAGCCAGAAGCCGCATGTTGTATGATTGGATAAAAAATATCAATTTTTTGTGGCCGGAAAATTTTTTTCTTTTCGGCTTAGTGCCTTTATTGGTAGTGTGGTATATGCGTAACAACAATGCCCGCCAAGCTACCATCAACGTATCTACTGCGCACGCTTTTACAGTGACGACGGCTAAAGCAAGATTGCGGCACTTGCCATTTATACTACGCCTGCTAGCTATTGCTGCGCTCATTTTTGCTTTAGCACGTCCGCAACAGCGCAATGATCACCAGCAAACTACCGGTGAGGGAATTGATATTATTCTTTGTATGGATGTAAGTGGGAGTATGGGCTCCAGAGATATACTGCCCTCCCGCATGGAAGCGGCAAAGCAGGTGGCAGAAGATTTTGTTCTCAATCGCCCGGTAGACAGAATAGGTGTGGTTATTTTTTCCGGAGAGAGTTTTTCACAAACACCGCTCACGACAGATAAGAATACATTGATCACCCAAATACGATCGCTGGAAAGCAGGAAATATCTTGCAGACGGTACCGTCATAGGAGAAGGACTGGCAACAAGTGTGGACAGGCTTTCTAAAAGTAGCTCTAAAAGCAAGGTGATTATTTTACTTACGGATGGTAAAGAGGATCCGCCCGAAACAAGACTGATTGATCCCCTTACTGCATTGGAAATTGCAAAGGCGCAACAGGTAAAAGTGTACACCATCGGTATGAGTGCCGGTCCCTCACAAGTAGCCGAGCAGGTAGACGGGCAACCTGCCCGAAAATCACCGGAAACAAATTTCTTAGACGAGAGCCTCCTAAGAAAAATTGCAGAAGAAACAGGAGGTCGTTATTTCCGGGCCAGAGATAAGGACGGATTGCAACAGATCTATGCACAGATCGATCAAATGGAAAAATCAAAAGTGGAGATTACTTCTTTTAAACGGTACAAAGAATTGTTTCTTCCTTTTGGGCTGGCTGCACTGTTTTTTCTATTGATGGAATTGTGCCTGCGTTATACTGTTTTCAGAAAGTTTCCATAAGATTGTTTTCTTAAAAGTATTAAGCGAATAATGAATGATATTTTTTGGGCATCCAGACAAAAGATTAATGAACTGGGGTTTGTAATTATTGAGAAGGTTTATACTAAGGATGAAATAAACAACTTAATTACAATCGTTGATGATGCAGATCATTCGAGAGATACTTTTAGAAAATCCGCTGATTTATTCGCCATACGGCAGTTTCTTAAAGAGATACCAGTTATTCAATCAATATTGTTTACCTCAAAACTTAAAGAGATAATTAGTAAAATTTTTGGGAACAATTATTTTGTCGTAAAGAGTATTTACTTTGATAAGCCTGTTGTTTCTAACTGGTATGTTGCTTATCATCAGGATTTGACTATTTCGGTAGATAAGAAAATGGATATTACAGGGTTTGGTCCATGGACAACTAAACAAAATCAATTTGCAGTACAACCTCCTATTACATTTTTGGAGAATAATTTTACGCTAAGGATTCATTTGGATGATACCGACGAAAATAATGGAGCGTTAAGGGTGATAGACGGCTCACATCGTAAAGGAGTGTGTCGCCCCGATGCTATCGACTGGGCAGTTGAGAAAGAAACTACTTGTCTTGTCAAAAGTGGAGATGTGATGCTGATGAAGCCATTACTTTTACATAGTTCTGGCCGTACCACCAGCAATAAAAGACGACGAGTTATTCATATAGAGTTTGCAAATGCAGAATTACCTTCTGACTTACAATGGTCGGAAAAACTATGTTATCATTCGCTATAGATACTACTGAAAAAATAAAAATCAGCTATTACATAAACGGCTGCTATTATTTCCTCAATTTCGTTGGCTATGAAGGCGATAGTTTATAAATCAACCGGAAGCTGGTACACCGTAAAAGATGAAACGGGAAAATGGCACAATGCCCGTATTAAGGGTGTTTTTAAAATAGATGCTATTACCAGTACCAATCCACTAGCGGTAGGTGATGAAGTGGTGATAGAAATAGAAGATGAGGCTGCCGGTACGGCTATGATAACCACCATTCTTGAGCGGAGAAATTATATCAACCGGCAATCGCCGCGCCACAAGCACCAGCATCATATCATTGCCGCTAATCTTGATCAGTCTATGCTCGTGGCTACATTAAAAGAACCTAAAACGTCTCAGGGTTTTATCGACCGTTTTCTGGTGGCTTCGGAAATGTATCATGTAAAACCTATACTGGTTTTTAATAAGGCGGATATCTATAGAGAAAAAGAGAAAGCCCGCTACGAGGAATGGTCGGCTATTTATAAACAAATTGGCTACCCGGTTTTTTTAGTAAGTGTAACGCAAAAAGAAGGCTTTGCAGATTTGTTGCAGTTATTAAAAGACAAAATCACCTTAATAAGCGGCCATAGTGGCGTAGGCAAATCATCTTTGCTCAACCTTATTTTTCCGGAAAAAGAATTAAAAACACAGGATGTAAGCGGCTGGAGTGGCAAGGGTATGCATACTACTACGTTTGCCGAGATGTATGACTTGCCACAAGGCGGTTGTATTATTGATACACCAGGTATGCGGGAGTTTGGTCTTGTAGATATAACACGCCAGGAGTTGTCTCATTATTTTCCTGAAATGCGAGATCGGTTGAATGCTTGCCTGTACAATAATTGCCAGCATTTTAATGAACCTGATTGTGCCATTAAACAAGCCGTAGCAGACGGCGATATTCATGAAGACAGGTACGTGAGCTATCTTACCCTTCTTGATTCTATTGACGAAAAGAAATACTAAGTCCTTATGCGATCTTTAACGAACTGCCAAAGAGCGAATCCAGACGCCCTTCCAGCTTATTCATAAAATCAATAACGGATTTGTTTTCTTTTGCAACAGCTTTGCCTGTATTGGTAGGGAAAACAGTAATACCATTGTAAATACTGTACTGCAACGTAAGTTGGTTGCTGTTGAATTTAAAATTCCAGCTTATTTCATCAAAGTTGTCCTCTTTCTTGTGAAAGTTGATTTGCAGATCATCAGAGAGGAGGGAGGCGATTTGATAAAAATCGTTAAGATTTCCTTCTTCGGTAATTACAGCTTCTGTGAAGCCTAGCTCATTTCTTAGGGTGAGACTCATAGTAAAGTTTTTTAAGGTTCGGGTGTTCTTACTATCAGACTTGGATTTTTACGGAAACGCTGCTTGCCGTTGTGTTAACTTCTGAACTTTTTTGCTTTCCGGGCTGCTTTTTCTGCAGCGGGATCGCCATTGGCTAATCTTTCAGCTCCAATGTTTTTCCCATCTGTAGGGCAACCGGTTTTTTTAGAGCGAAAAATTCCACAGGAAGAAACCATCACCAGCACACAGGCCGCTAATAAAAAATGTTGTAAATTTTTCATATTCATAGAACGAAAGTAAAAAGTAAAAATTGCTTACACCATAGTAAAATTACGGGCTGCTACAAAAGGTTGAGAGTGAGTAGCTTGAATTTTCCTCTTTATAAGGAGTAAGGGTTTTTCTTGCTTAGTTTAGCCTTTTTCGTTCATCAATCAACTTATAGAATATAGATTTTGACAATGAATTAAAGGGGGAAATGGTCTCTGTAAAAGTGATTGTATCTGCCTGTCCTTTGTATTCAACCAGATAATCCAGTTCTATAAATGTTCTGGCTTTTCTACCGGTAAGGGTGAAATCTGATTTTCCATTGATTCGATACTGGATAACCTGTTGTTGTTTTATTGCTGCTATTTTATGATTATTTCTTGTAGGAATTCCAATGTTCAATTCATTTTCTGAATAATTCAGGTGCAGGCTAAAGCGACCAGGCTCTTTTTTGATCAATTTGAAAATTTCAAAACTAAGCGTATTTGCCTGGCGGTAATAACAAACAGGTTTTTGGTGAACATAAGACAAGGTTAGCATGATGATCTTTTAGCCAGTTTACCGTACCTGCTTTTTTCCAGACACAGAAAAGTTTGTGAGATCAGGGTCATTTATGTGTTGAAGTATAATAATACCATTTGCTTGTATCGCGGGTAAGTCAGTTTGTTGGTTTAATAGATGCAACTGCTTACTATTATCTACGTACCCGGAAAAAAAGAAAGGAGGTATAGGTTGTGAAATCAAATCCGATTTAGCTTCCCGGTATTCTTCTTTGGTGAAATAGCTTATGGTTTTAGTTACCTGTACAATATCTATCATTATTTATACCAGCTGGCGTATTTACTATAATTATCGGCGATTCTATTTATTTCACCACCAATTAGCTCCTGCGAAATATCTTTTACTTTTTTGGCCGGCACACCTGCGTAAATACTTCCTGGTTCGCACACAGTATTTTCCAATACCACCGCTCCGGCAGCAATAATCGTGTTGCTATGTACTACTGCATTGTCCATTATAATAGCGCCCATGCCTATCAGCACATTATCGTGTATTGTACAGCCGTGTACAATTGCATGATGACCTATCGAGACATTGTTGCCAATTGTAGTGCCGCATTTTTGATACGTACAGTGAATGCAGGCACCATCCTGTACATTTACTTTATTCCCCATTTTGATAAAGTTTACATCTCCTCTCACCACGGCATTAAACCAAAAACTACAATCATTTCCGGTAGTTACATCTCCCACAATGGTGGCATTGGGAGCAATAAAACAATCGTTTCCAAATTGAGGGCTTTTGTCAAGTACAGGTAGTATAACGGGCATAGTAGTAAAATAATGTTTGTAATATTATTGTTACCGGCTTAGGTGCTGCTATGTTTTGTGGTTGTGTCACTCACTGCATCGTCCGGTAAGGCTATTCAGCAAATATCCTTTTTTCTTTCCGACATTTGTACCAATGAATCAACGGGAAATTTTTTTACGACACGTAGCACAAACTTCCACTGCGCCCCTGGCACTGGAGATAGTAAAAGCGGAGGGAGCAACTCTCTGGGACAAAGAAGGAAAGCAGTACATCGATCTCATCGGAGGTATCAGCGTAGCCAATATCGGTCATCGTCATCCCAAGGTGCTGGAGGCCATTCGCCAGCAGCTCGATGCTTATTTACATATTATGGTATACGGCGAACTCATAGAGTCACCGCAGGTACAGTATGCTCAATTACTCACGCAGCATTTGCCGCAGCATTTAAACAGCGTGTACTTTACTAACTCTGGCGCTGAGGCAGTAGAAGGAGCGATGAAACTGGCCAAACGGTATACCGGTCGTACGGGAATTATTGCTTTCAATCATTCCTATCATGGTTCTACACAAGGAGCGCTTAGTTTGCTCGGCGACGAATATTGGCGCAATGCATATAGGCCCTTATTGCCCGGAGTAGATCATTACGCGTATAATAGTCAGCAATCTATTGATGCTATTACCACACAAACGGCTTGCGTCGTAGTAGAGCCGGTACAAGCGGAAGCCGGTGTAAGAGAACCTGCAAAAGAATGGATGCAAGCTTTGCAGGAAAAATGTGCAGCTACGGGCACCTTGCTTATTATGGATGCCATTCAAACAGGTTTTGGGAGAACGGGTCATTTATGGGGCTTTGAACCATACGATATCGTTCCGGATATTTTGTTGTTAGGAAAAGCGTTGGGAGGAGGAATGCCTTTAGGAGCATTTGTAAGTGATAAAGCGATTATGGATAGCTTTATGGATAAGCCGGTACTTGGGCATATCACCACTTTTGGTGGTCACCCGGTATGCTGTGCCGCAGGTAAAGCGGCTATGGAAGTATTGCTGGAGGAAATAGATATGGAAATAGTCAGGCAAAAAGGAGAGCTGTTTAAGTCTTTACTTTTACACCCATGCATAAGAGAAGTAAAGCAATCGGGTTTGTGGTTGGCTGTTTATTTTGAAGATTTTACTACGAATAAAAAAATTATTGATCAATGCATTGGAGGTGGCGTATTTACCGACTGGTTTTTATTTGCTGCCAATGCGTTGCGCATCTCTCCTCCTTTAACGATAAGTGAGGAAGAGATTAGGAAAGCGTGCACCACTATATTGGAAGCTTGTCAAAAATAATGATGCAGACCTTTCTGTTGGCAAAACGTGTTGACAATAACGATAAGCGAAGAAGAAATCAGTATTGTACTATAAGGCTCTAAAAACATAACTATCTTCTTCGTATTCTCCGGGCATTGTCTCATATCTTTCACTTGTTTCCAATAAGGAATTTGTTAATCGGACAACAGTTATTGAGAAATCATCTTCTTCTTGCGAGGTAGGTTCTTCCTCCCACCAATAAACAAACTTGTTAGCGTCTGTACGATGCCATTTCCAATTGGCGACTTCGGCGCTGATTAGCTTATTAGCATAGAAGAACTGTACTAAGTAGGTGCCGGAAGAGGATAGTAATAGAGTTACCTTATCAACAGGCTGCATTTCATTACCGTCTGGATTGGTTTCTATTCCTTCGTCATAAATTTCCTTACCATCTTTTTCATCTGTAAGCAACCAGTTTCTGGTAAGCATTTTTGTCTTATCGTCCAAAGTAATAGCTGCGGCTTTGTTGGCTTTGATAGTGATTTTCTTATTGGGGCTGGAATAGGAAACAATAAAGTTGATTACATTCTGCGTAAATTTTATTTCACTGATTTCTCCAAAACCGGCTAAGGAGATAGTCGCTCCATCTTTTACGGTAAACCTTCCTGTAAAAACATTCATTTCTTCATCAGAGAGAATGAATGTGCTATCGCTCAAAAATTCGATAAAGCCGTTTACTGCATCGCCGCCTCTTTTCACTACAAAAGATTGGTCAACAACGGGTAATAAAAATGTAGAGAATCTTTTTGATGTAGAAGTTTGCTTCTCTTTCCTTCCCAGACTGGTAGGTACGTCAAACTCCCATTTTCCCTGTATAGTTTTGTATAATTGCGCAATAGCCGGATCTTGAGGGTTTTCTTCTGTACCGCTGCCCTTTTTAGAGCAGGCAATAAAAAATAAAGAAGCCGATAGAGTCGCTAGAAATAATTGCTGAAATGAATATCTCATAGTAGGTTTAGTTGTTAAAAGGAAGGGTGAAAGTAATAGATGTTTCTGGATTTTACACTAATCAGGTCTCTTTTGTCAACTGTTTCGATAAATGAGTTAATGCAAGTGTAATTGGCGAGTACGATAGAAGGATATTAAGATGCAATCATCTTATACACCAACCCTGCCAGCAGCGCACCCGTAACTGGGCCTACAATCGGTATCCAGGAATAGCTCCAATCACTGTTGCCTTTATTTTTTATAGGCAATAAAAAATGGGCGATGCGCGGGCCTACATCTCTTGCGGGGTTAATAGCGTAACCCGTAGGGCCACCCAAGGACAAACCAATACCTAATACCAGGAGACCGGCAGGTAGCGCATCCAAAGTACCTAATGTAGTGGCAGGCTTGGCCATTACTAAAGCGCCCAGCATCAATATAAATGTGCCAATGACTTCCGTAAGAAAATTATAGAGGGGACTTCTTATAGCTGGAGATGTAGCAAATACAGCAAACTTCAATCCTTGGTCATCAGTAGCATCAAAATGTTGCTTGTAAGCCACCCATACAATAACAGCGCCGGTAAAGGCTCCCAATAGTTGGGCTCCTATATATGTTACTATTAAGCTTGTGTCAAAATCACTAAAGCAACTGAGTGCAATAGTTATTGCTGGATTGATATGTCCGCCGCCTCCTAAGGAAGTAGAAGCATATACGCCTACAAAAACAGCCATCGCCCAGCCGAATGTAATCACGATCCAGCCGCTGCTATTACCTTTTGTTTTGGATAGTACAACATTGGCAACTACGCCGCCACCAAGTATAATAAGTAATGCTGTGCCAATGTATTCGCCAATAAAAGAAGACATATAGTTTGAGGTTTAATAAGACAGAAATTAATTTAACTATTATCAGCCCATGCCTGTGCGGAGCGAATGGCTCTTTTCCATTTTTTTTGTAAATCGATTTTTTGTTCCTCTTTCATGGTAGGTGTAAAATCACGATCCTTTTGCCAATATTGTTGCAGCTCATCAATATCTTTCCAATAACCAACTGCTAACCCAGCGAGATAGGCTGCTCCTAAGGCGGTGGTTTCTGTTGTTTGCGGACGTATTACTTTTGTACCCAGTATATCACTTTGAAATTGCATCAATTCATCATTAATAGTAGCGCCGCCATCTACTCGTAGTTCTTTAATAGGAAGGCCCGCATCTGCCTGCATGGATTGCAATAAGTCCATGGATTGAAAAGCGATGCTTTCTACAGCTGCTCTGGCAATATGTGCATTGGTTGTTCCTCTTGTAATGCCCACAATAGTTCCTCGTGCATGCTGGTTCCAATAAGGCGCACCTAGTCCTGTAAATGCCGGTACAAGGTACACCCCTCCGTTATCCTTTACTTCTTTGGCTAAGGCTTCTACATCAGAGGATTTCTGAATAATCTTTAAGCCGTCTCTTAGCCATTGCACTACAGCACCACCAATAAATACACTTCCCTCCAGTGCATAATGTGTCTGACCATTTATTCTCCAGGCAATCGTAGTGAGTAAATTGTTTTGTGAGCTTACAGGTTGTGTACCGGTATTCATCAGCATAAAGCATCCTGTTCCATACGTATTCTTGACCATGCCGGGTTGTGTACACATTTGTCCAAACAGTGCTGATTGCTGATCGCCGGCAATACCGGCTACAGGAATAGCAGCACCTGTAAGTTGAGGGTCAGTATGTCCATATATTTCACTGCTTGATCTTACTTCAGGCAATATGTTTTCGGGTATGCCGAATAAATCGAGTAATTCTTTATCCCATTGTTGTTTGTGAATATTGTATAATAAAGTACGGGAGGCGTTGGATACATCTGTAGCATGTATTTTTCCATTGGTGAGTTTCCATAACAGCCAGCTATCGATTGTGCCAAAGCAAAGTTCTCCTTTTTGTGCTTTATCCTTTGCGCCTTCCACATTATCTAATATCCACTTTACTTTGGTACCAGAAAAATAAGCGTCAATCACCAGGCCGGTTTTTGTTTTTATTGTATCAGCCCATCCTTCTTGTTTTAGCTGATCGCAATAGGAGGCTGTGCGGCGATCCTGCCATACTATCGCGTTACAAATAGGGATTGATGTATCCCTATCCCATACAACAGTTGTTTCCCGTTGATTAGTAATTCCTATGGCTGCGATGTCTTCGATAGTAATACGGGCTTTTTTCACTACTTCTGTAACTACTTCCCACTGCGTATTCCATATTTCATTCGCATCATGTTCTACCCAGGCTGGTTGTGGGAAAAGTTGTGTAAATTCTTTTTGAGCGGAGGCGATGGGGCTTCCCTTTTTGTCAAAAAGAATGGCTCGCGAACTAGTAGTACCCTGATCCAGGGATAAAATGTATTGTGCCATAGCAATCGTTAATCGAGTAATTAAATATAGTTAGTAAGCCGGAAATTATGTCCTCATTTTCCCGAACTGTTTTTTATCAATTGTTTATAATTCCGAAAAATAATTCGCATAATCGGTAATGATCCCATCTACGCCCAATGCTTTTAGTTTCTTCATTTCTGCTAATGTGTTGACGGTCCAAGGAATGATTTTCATACCCATTTGATGGCATTGCGCTACTAACGCAGGGGTGACAATGCTATAATGCGGGCTGTATATTTCCGGAGTATAGCCTAAGTCTGCTATTTGTTGCTGTAAGGTGCGTTTATCCTCTCCACCCATTAACAATGCAGTAGCTATTTCAGGATATTTTTTATGTAGGATTTGTAAAGGACGAAAGTCAAAAGATTGCAGGTAGCAACGGTCTTCTATCTTTTTTTCTTTTACCACTTCCATTACTCTATCAACAAATTCATCAATCGGAGGCGTTTTACTCCCATCATAACTTTTATTGCTTTTTAATTCAATATTGTAGTGAATGGTTTTCTTTTTTGACTTGGCATAAGCATCTGTTGCATCTATTAGCTCGCTCATTAATGGCTTGTACACAGCTATTTTTTCCTGTTGAGGAAATCCGGGATGAGGCTTTAGTCCCACATCATATTTTCGAATGCTGTCATAATTCATTTCATACAATAAAAGTTGTTGGGCTTCCTGTGGCGTAAGCGTTTTGCCTTTGGGTGTGGTGGTAAAGTCTTGATGGAAAAAAACATCGTGTGATACCACTACTTGTTTGTCTTTAGAAAAAACAATATCAATCTCTACGGTGTTGACATCATAATCAATGGCACGCAACATAGAGGGAATGGTGTTTTCTGGTACTAGTCCTCTTATTCCCCGATGCCCCTCTTTATTAAATGCAGGAAAAACAATCGAAGGCTTTGTGGCAGAAACTTGTTGTTTCGCTGTTTTGCAAGCATTGATAGATAGTATCAGAATTGCGACTCCCATGATTTGCCAACAGTTTTGCTGTGCTGTTTTTAATTTATTCATATGCCATTGTTTTTGCAAAAAATAGTGATGCTTATAGTTGATTGCATCAAAATAAAATCGACTAAAAAAAGGTATTCTTTTTTTAGTTTAAGTGATAAAGATGGGCCAGTGCTTCAAACTGTGCTATCTGTTCTTTTTCCCAATTCTCATCTTTTCCCAAAGCAGCGGCCATAATGCCTGCTACTAGGGGTGCCATGCGTTTTGCTTCTTTAGCATTTAAAAACAATGCTCTTGTTCTTCTTGCTAATATATCTTCTATTGTTCTTGCCATTTCATTATTGATGGCCCAAAGTATTTGCGCCTTATGTATTTTCAATTCCTCACTGATCCATTCATTCGATGTGCTGGTTATGCTTTCTCGCAATAGCGGGACATCGCTGCCATAAAAATAAAAAGGATCATTCCAATTAACAGGCGATGTGGTATGTCCATGAATAGGAAGCCGTGAAGTGGCTTCTTTTCGAGGCGACCATTTCTTAGCGGCTTCGATTTTATTCAGCATGTCTTCTCCCATTTTGCGATAGGTTGTCCATTTGCCTCCCAGCATGGTAAAGAGATGAGAAGGGGAGATAATGATTTTATGACTGCGGGATATTTCTTTTGTCTTTTGCTGACCCTTTTTAGGTGCAGCCAGCGGTCGCTGACCAGCGAATACACTCAGCACATCCTTGCGGGTAGGTTTTTTTGTCAAATAGTTGCCAGCTGTATCAAGAATAAAGGAGATTTCTTTTTCGAGTGCGATAGGCTCCAGCAAAGCTTCTCCAACAGGAGTATCCGTTGTGCCCAGTACTACTTTATCGTGCCAGGGAACGGCAAAGAGCACGCGTCCATCGCTTGTTTTAGGTATCATTAATGCTTCGGAGGAAGGATAAAAGCCTTTGTCTATAACTAAATGAATGCCCTGACTTACACAAATACTTTTTTCACTACCCTGATTATCCATTTGCAAAATATCATCTACAAATACACCCGTAGCATTGACAACAACTTTTGCCTGAATAGGATAACTCCTATTGGTTTCTACATCCTGTATAGTGGCACCATTAATAATGCCGCTGCTATCTTTTGATAGCCCGGTTATTTTTATATAATTGATGGCATGTCCACCATTTTCCCAAATGGTTTGTGTCAAATTGATCGCCAGCCTTGCATCATCAAATTGTCCGTCATGGTACAATACACCCCCTTTTAATCCGGCGGCTTGTAGAGTAGGCATTCTCTCGAGCATTTTGTTTCGCGGAAGAAAAACAGAAGGGCCAAGACTCAAGCGCCCTGCTATTTTATCGTACACTTTCAAGCCAATGCCGTATTTGATGCGGTCCCACCAGCTATAGACAGGTACAATGAAATGTTGATCTTTTACAAGATGAGGCGCATTTTTATGTAGCAGCCCTCTTTCTATACTAGCTTCTCTTACTAATTTAATATCTCCCTGCGCCAGATAGCGTACACCCCCATGCACCAGTTTGGTACTGCGACTGGATGTTCCTTTTGCAAAGTCGGCCTGCTCTACCAGCAAGGTGGCGTAGCCGCGGGCCGAAGCTTCCAAAGCAATGCCGAGACCGGTAGCGCCGCCGCCAATAATTAACAAATCCCATTTTTTTTCAGGATCCGTCAATTGCTGTAGATAGCTTCTTCGATCGTTATAGGGAGAAAGTAGCGCCATTCGTATAATAAAGTAATATGCGAAACAGAATGAAAATAAAGCTAATTATTATTAGCCCAATGTAAACTTATTCTTATTATTCCAGCGTATTCGTTTTGTATAGGAATATACGTTGTGTGTTTGTGAGGATGTGTTTGAGTCAATTTGATTCATGCGAATTTGGCTGTATTGACCTACTCTGTGATGTGGAATTGATGAATGTAGATAGTTGTAATTTTGGGTTATGATTGATTTTAGTGACGAAATATATTTTCAAACTTTCCGCAGTGGTGGCAAAGGTGGGCAAAACGTCAATAAGGTAGAAACAGCCGTGATGGGATTGTTGGATATAGATAAAAGCCGGCTACTTACTTCAACGCAAAAAGAAAGGATTAAAGAAAAGCTCGCTTCAAAGCTTGTAGGAGAACATCGGCTACAGGTTAAGTCGCAGGAGCATCGTACGCAGCTGGCCAATAAAGAAACAACGATTAAAAAAATAAATGAGCTGATTCACTTTGCCCTGCAAGAAAAAAAACTACGCATTGCTACCAAGGTGAGTAAAGCTGCCCGGCAAAAGCGATTGGATACAAAAAAGATTAATGCTACGATAAAGGCCGGAAGGAAACGGATAAACAAAAACGATTATTAAGTATAGCTTTTGAAAAATGCATTATCTACGATACTGCTATTAGTCGCGGTTATTTGGCTGTTCTCACATGGGTTGAGTAGCTGCCGTAAATCGGATAACCCAAACCGTCTTCGGTATGTTATGCTGGAAGTGCCGCCGGGTTTTCCGGCTCCCACCTATAATTTTTCCAGTAATCCATTAAGTGAAGAAGGTATTGCACTGGGTAGAGAACTGTTTTATGATGGCCGCTTGGCTCGGGACGGGATGATTTCCTGTGCTTCCTGCCATCAGCAAATAGCCGGGTTTGGAACTTTTGAGCATGATCGAAGCCACGGGTATAATAATTCGCATACACTACGTAACGCACCCGTATTATTCAACTTTGCCTGGCAAAATAGTTTTCATTGGGATGGCAGGTTTACTTCTTTATTTGAAGAAGCGGCGCAACCCATTAACGATCCTATTGAAATGGCAGAGTCCTTCGAATGTATTATCGGAAAACTGCAAAAGGATGCTGCCTATCGCAAAGCTTTCAAAAAAGTTTTTCATTCAGAGTTTATACAGGCGGAACATATCTTAAAAGCACTGGAGCAGTTTACACTTTCATTAGTTTCGGCTAATGCAAAGTATGATAGAGTGATGCGATTGCAGGATAGCTTTACCGAAGAAGAGCAAAACGGATATATTTTATTTCAGGCCAATTGTGCTTCTTGCCACAAGGAGCCGCTGTTTACAGATTATAGCTATCGCAATATTGGCCTGCCAGTGGATCCTTTTTTAAATGATTACGGAAGAATGATGGTGACCGGGCTGGGTAGTGATTCGTTAAAGTTCAAAGTGCCTACTTTGCGTAATGTTTATATATCCTCCAATTATATGCACGATGGCCGGTTTAATACATTAGCGCAGTGCATTAACCACTACAGAAATAATGTACAGCAAAGTGCTACATTGGAACCAGTGTTAGCGAGCGGTATTTCTTTAACAGATATAGAAGCGAGAGACCTGGCTTTATTTTTACGTACTCTTACGGATTCATCTTTTATAACCAATCCAAAATATAGCAATCAGCCTTAATGATTATTGGCGAGTTCTTCTTTTTGACTTCAATACATCCAATGCTGCCCGTTGGTTTTCTACTTCCTTCAACTGGCTATCCATATCTTCTGTTGTCTTCTTTATTTTCTTTTCCAGGCTGGCTTTTTCATCCTGCAGGTCTTTATGTTTTTTCTCTGCCTTTAACACATTACCTTCCTGATCTTTGATTTGTAACTCAAGATTGGCTTCTTCTATATCCGGGATAAGATTATTCAGGAATGATTTTACTTTTCCTACGGAAAAAGCATCCATATCCGGAATGGCATCACCGCCATTTTTGTTTAATAGCAAATACAAAGTAGACTCATCTTTGTCTTTACGGCTTTTGCGCTCAATTTTTACAATATAGTCAAGAGAATGGTCCGATACATCAGTAATCAACACATCCTTAAATACAATAAATCCTTTGTCTTTATTAAAAAGGCCTTTTTCTGTTTTTGACTTATAGCCTAATTTTTCAATTTTTTCCACTAGTGCATTTTCTACAGCCGCTTGCGGGTAGCTATAGCTTATCTCCATAGCTCTTTGTTTCTTTTTACTGTATTCAACGGTAGTTTCTATTGGTTGAGCAAAAGCATAAGAAGTTAATAGCAGTGCTGCGACAACGGTATAAATTGCTTTTTTCATGTGCTTATTTTATCAGATGAAGACAGAAATAATTGCCTGTCAAATATATTTTAAGATTTTTGGTCGGTAAAAAATTACTTTCCCGGTAACAATTCAAGACGACAAATGCTGCTTTTTGGTTGTTTTTGTGGACAACCCTTTACTTTTGCCTTTGAAAATTTTGGAGTATTGAGCGGAATTAAAAAACTGGCAGGACAAGCGATGTGGTATGGGGTGAGCTCCATAGCTGCCCGCTTTCTCAATTATCTCCTTACGCCCTACCTTACCTTTAAGTTTACGGCACTGCAATATGGGGAAATGAGCATCGTCTATGCTTTTATACCTTTTATGAATATTATTTTCACCTATGGCCTGGAAACTGCTTTTTTTCGCTATACGGCTACCACAGACAAAGCAAAAGTATACAACACCACCAGCGTTTCGCTAATCATCAGTACGCTCATCTTTAGTTTTTCCCTGTACCTATTTCGTGAGCCAGTTGCGCAGCTATTGCGTATAGACGATCATATAGAATATGTTACGCTTTGCGCCGGCATCATTGCTTTGGATGCATTGTCTACCATTGCCTTTGCTCGCTTGCGTCTGGATGAACGTCCTAGAAAATTTGCGTTTATTAAAGTAGCCGGTATCGTTATCAATATAGCTTTTGTCTACTTTTTTTTAAGTGTATGCCCTGCAATAAAGGCCAAAGATCCTAACGGATTTATCGGTAGTTTTTTTAATCCAGCCTGGGCAGTAGGGTATATCTTGTTGGCCAATCTTATGCAAAGCGCTATTACGCTACTACTTTTATCAAGAGAATGGTTGAGTTTTCAATGGAAATTTGATAAAGCATTATGGCTGCAAATGATGCGTTATAGTTTACCGCTTATCATCGTGGGTTTTGCCGGAATGATCAACGAAACACTGGACAGGATTATGCTGACCTGGTGGGCTCCTGGTGGAACAGAAGAAGCCGCCAAAACAGAAACCGGTATTTATTCCGCTTGCTACAAGTTGGCCATATTGATCAGCTTATCCATTCAGGCATTTCGTATGGGCGCCGAGCCTTTTTTCTTTAAACAGTCTACGGAAGCTTCAGCCCCTAAGACGTATGCGCGGGTAATGAAATTTTTTGTCATTACTATTTGTGTTATGTTTTTGATGGTGAGTTTGTATCTCGATATCTGGAAATATTTTTTAAGTAAAGAAATATACTGGACGGGTCTTAAAGTGGTGCCTATTCTTTTGCTAGCCAATATGTTCCTGGGGATTTATTATAACCTGAGTGTTTGGTACAAAGTCACTAATAAAACCGGAGTAGGCGCCCGCATTACGATTATAGGTGCCGTGATTACTATTGTGCTGAACTATCTTTTTATCCCCAAATTTGGCTATATGGCCTGTGCCTGGGCTACTTTTTTTTGTTATGGTACGATGATGGTGTTATCTTTCTTATGGGGGCAAAAAGAATATTATATACCCTATGCCTGGAAAAAGTTGTTGGCTTATATGGTGATTGTGGTGTTGCTGTATTTTGTACATCACCTGTTTATGTTGATGGGTGCAGGAGATTGGGTCAATCATGGTTTTGCCACAATACTGCTAGCCGCTTTTCTATGGTTTATCTTACAGGTAGAGAGAAAGGAGTTTCAAAAGTTACCGGGGGTGGGTAAATGGATAAAGTAAAAATGCGTACACTTACACAAGAGGATATCAAAAAGAAGCTGGGGAGTTATGCGCTTCGGTTTGCAGCCACACATTCGCTTATAGGATTGGGAACAGGTAGTACGGTTTACTGGCTTATTCAGGCACTGGCTAAGGAAGTAGAACAAGGGCGTGAACTGAAGATTGTTCCTACTTCTATACAAACAAGTCAATTAGCACAGCAGGCAGGAATCGATATTCTTTCATTGAATGAGATAGATACATTGCCTGTTACCATTGATGGTGCGGATGAAGTAGATCCTCATTTGCAATTGATAAAAGGCGGCGGCGGGGCTTTGCTGCAAGAAAAGATGGTAGCGGCGGCATCGAAACAACTTATTGTAATAGCAGATGAAACCAAACTCGTACAGCAATTAGGCGCTTTTCCTTTGCCCGTAGAAGTAATTCCTTCCGGATGGAAACAGGTGCAAAAAAGGATAGAACAGTGGGGCAATGGCAGAGCGAGTTTGCGTAACAAAAGCGATCAGATTTTTGTTACCGATAATGGACATTATATTCTTGATTGTCATTTTGGGGCAATAAATGATCCTGCTGCATTGGATAGGCAATTAAAAGACCTGCCGGGTGTAGTAGAAACAGGATTGTTTATCAATAGAGCGAGTAAGGCAATAATAGGTTATGCCAATGGCGAGATAAAAGAAATTACCCGTTAATACAGTTTTACAAAAGGATTATTCATTTTTTCAAATCCGATGGTAGTCACAGGGCCGTGTCCGGAATATACTTTTGTTTCATCCGGCAGGGTGAAAAATTTTGTTTGAATGCTGTTGATCAATGTGTCAAAATCGCCCCCCGGTAAATCTGTGCGGCCAATACTGCCATTAAAAAGTACATCACCTCCAATAACAAACTGCCCGGGTTCGTAATAAAAAGAAACGCTACCGGGGGAGTGTCCCGGTGTAAAGAAGACAGCCAACGCATCATCGCCCAAGCTTATTTTTTCTCCTTCCTCAATAAAAATGACAGAACCCCTGTAATTCTCAAAAGGCATTCCCCACTTCTTGGCAGCTTCCGGAGCCCGCTCCAGCACCACACTTTCCTGCTGATGAATATGGGGTAGAAGCCCCCATGTATCATGTACGAATTGATTGCCAAAGACATGGTCAAGATGACAATGCGTGTTGAGTAGTAAAATGGGGGTTAGCCCTGCTTCTTCGATAATTGTTTTTAACCTTTCTTTTTCCTCCGGAAAATAACACCCGGGATCTATAATGCAGCACTGCTTTTCTTCGTTATAGAGAAGGTAAGTATTCTCTTCCAAAGGGTTAAATATAAGTGAACTAAGTAGTAACATGTTGGCTTTTTCGTACTTTTAAGTAATGAGGCGGAATATGGTAAATTTGCTGTTCCGTTTTGCCATGGCAAAGATACAAATGGCAAAGCAGCCTTGATGAATTAAGCCAATGCGAAGTGTTTTAAAAATTAAAAAAATCTTGATGAGTAACCGAATCTTTGCGATTGCCCTATTGATAACTGGTTTGGCTATGCAATCTTCAGCACAGGTTAATA
>CAZPPM010000056.1:0-20711 GCA_964588445.1 uncultured Citrobacter sp. | reverse complement strand
CCCGCAATTGATTTTCGGCGTTTACTTCTGTAACAGAAATAATTTTTCCGGCGGCCAGTAGAAGTTGTTGAGATTGCTTACGCAAAGAATCAATCGGGTTATCTGGAAAAAAGTTTTCTGCAAAAATGCCGCTGCTTTCGGCATTCTTCCAGTCGGGTAAAATACGCATCAAATCCAGCTTGCGTTGTTCCAGTATTGCGGAGGGTGGCAATAAGCGGGGTGTGAGGCCAGCCGTTTTAATAATTGTATCCAGTATATGCGTATTTATGGCTCCGATGGGGGCATAGGTTCTATTGGCAAAAGCGACGATACCAATTCCGTACTCCGGCAGAATGCGCCATTGGCTACCAAAGCCTGGTAACCCGCCACTATGTGCAACATATTCTCTTCCTTCACAATCCCGCATCCAGCCCAGCCCATAACCATACGCTGATGTTGTACCGCAGTTGCGACCATCGGGGTATTTAAAATTGGGGTTGGCGCCGTTAAACCGCCAAGGGTAGTGCATCTCTCTTACGGAGCTTCTTTTTACAATACCATTATCTACGGCATTGGATGCAGGCCAGGCGTTAAGATGAAGTGCCATATAACGGGCAAATTCATCAACAGAACAAATCATACTACCCATGGCTCCCCACGATCCATCAGGTGTATCATGTAAGAGTGCTTCTTCCTGCCACGCTCCGTTGAGCCAGCGATAACCATGTGCCAGCAGCTCCGGTTGTATTTTTGTGTATTCCCATTCGGCTGTTTTCATACCCAACGGTTGCCATATATTTTCTCGTATATATTCCTGATAAGGTTTGCCGCAAACAGTGGTTATAATTTTTCCCAGCAGCGCAAAACCGAGATTACTGTATTCATATACTATACCGGGAGGATTAGAAAAGCGAATAGGCGATTCTAATAATTCTATTAGATCGGTATCGCTATCGTTCAATTGTCGATCGCCCCAGGGATTATCTTCCGGGAAACCGGCACCATGTGTTAATAAATGACGAATGGTGATGCGTGGGGCATCTATAGTGGGGTAGGTAAATTTCTTCATGGCAGGGATATACTTTTCAGCCGGATCATCCAGTGCCAGTTTTCCTTCATCCCGCAATTTCAAAATGGCCATGGCTGTAAAACTTTTTGTCATAGAGGCAATACGGAAAAGAGAAGCAGTGCTGACGGGGATTTTTTTATCAATATCCGTAAATCCATAATTGCCTTTAAAAACCAAGTCGCCATCTACTACTAATCCAAAAGCTAAACCGGGAAAATGATTTTTTATAGCAAAGTCTGTGTACATTTTTTCGATAACGGGATAGAGCCGGCTAATCTTGGCTCTGCGATCCGGATCAGCAAAAACGGCTGCTTTATAGGTTGAGTCATATTTTGCGGGAGCGCTATCAGGCGAAGAAGAAGATTGGCAGGAAAACAGATAAGCGCAAACAGCGATTAATAAAATGCGATACATAAGCAGTGAAGTTTCTGTATTTAAATATCCTGAAAATAGTGCTGTAAGCCAAATGTGAATCTGAGATTGTGTTTTCGTTGGTGTAGCGAACTAAAAAGAAAAATGTTTTAAATTGGAACACCAATAAGGGTAAAATGAAAATTGAAAATATTCAACAAGAACTATTGTTGCTTTATAATAGAGCGAAACAGAAATTTAAGCATTGTGTCAATGATGAAGATAATATATTCTTAAAAGATGAAATAAGCGTCTCCCTACATGAAATTATAATAATTGAAAAAGACATAAGAGTAATATTTTCTAAACGTGACTTCGAGCAATATTTGTTAGAGGTAAGTTTAATATTATTTGACGGACAAAAAGAGATTGGAAAATATTTGTATGTTGAAAATGATAAGGAAGAAATGATTGATGATAGTGTAGTATTTTATTAAGAAAGCCTCCCGGCAACCTCGGTTGGTACCTCACGAACCGTAATTAGAATTGATTTTATAATAACATTATTTGTACAACGAAGCACTTAACTTGCCAAAAAAACGGATATGCGATTAATACTTTTGTCTTGCTGTATTTTGTTTACAAGTCTGGGCTCGGTGTTTTCTCAGAACTTAATTGTCGGTTCTTATAATATTCGTTTAGACAGTAAAGGTGATTCGGGAAACCTCTGGAAGGATAGAGCACCTTATGTAAGCGCTCTTATTCGCTTTCATGATTTTGATATCGTAGGCACACAGGAAGGATTTTTCAATCAGTTACAGGATATGCAAAAAGATTTACCAGTCTATAGCTATTATGGAGTAGGCCGGGATGATGCAAAAACAAAAGGAGAACATTCGGCTATTTTTTATAAAAAGGAAAAATTTACTGTACTGGATAGCGGCAATTTTTGGTTGTCCGAAACACCGGAAAAACCGGGCTTTGGCTGGGATGCAAAACATAATCGTATTTGCTCCTGGCTACAACTAAAAGACAAAAAAAAGAAGAAAACCTTTTTTGTTTTCAATGTACACTTTGATCATCAGGGTGTAGTTGCCAGAAACGAAAGCAGTAAGCTAATCCTAAAAAAGATACAAGAGATTGCTGGTAATAAGCCCGTAGTATTGACAGGCGACTTCAATGGAAACCATACCAGCAGCTGGTACCAGCTTATTGCCAATAGTAGTAATTTAAAGGATGCTTATACATTGGCTACCGATCCTTATAAGCCCAATGGTAGCTTCAATGCTTTTCGTGCCAGCAGCATTAATCAGGACTTAATTGATCATATTTTTATTTCAAAGTCATTTACAGTAAAGCGATTTGGTATTTTGACCGATACGTATTTTGGTAAATTTCCTGCGGATCATTTTCCGGTATTAACAGAGTTAAGTTGGAAATAAAATACTTACCAGTTGCGCAGCTTTTCCACCGTTTCGTGAAGTCGTGCTTTACCTAAAAATGCTTTTTCCAATTCAATATTAAACGGTACCGGTGTATCTAACGAGGCGCAGCGCATTACCGGCGCATCCAATAAGTGAAAACAATGCTCAGCAATCCAAGCGGCGATCTCTCCGCCAATCCCGCCTATAAGTGTGTCCTCATGCAGTAACAGCACTCTGCCACACCGCTCTACCGAAGAACGGATGGCAGCATAATCCAAAGGCAATAAACTACGCAAGTCAATGATATCGAGTGATACAGCTGGATGCATTTTGCTATATTCCAGTGCCCAGTGTACCCCAGCTCCGTATGTAATAATGCTAATCTCATCCCCTTCCTGTACATGACGGGCTTTACCTATTTCTATCGCATAATATTCTTCTGGCAGGGTGCTGGTTATACTTCTATACAATGCTTTGTGTTCAAAAAATAATACCGGATTAGGATCTTCTATAGCTGCTATAAGCAGTCCCTTTGCATCCAAAGGCGTAGAAGGATATACAATCTTCAATCCCGGAGTATGTACAAACCAGGCTTCGTTACTCTGACTATGAAATGGACCGGCTCCTACTCCGCCTCCGGTGGGCAGGCGGATGACTACATCCGCCTGCTGCCCCCAGCGATAATGAATTTTGGCGAGGTTATTTACAATTTGATTAAAACCAACCGAGGCAAAATCGGCAAACTGCATTTCCATGATCCCTTTATATCCTTCCAAACTCAAGCCAAGCGCAGCACCTACGATGGCGCTTTCGCAAATAGGCGTATTGCGTATTCGGTCTTTACCAAATTTTTCAACGAAGCCTTCTGTTATTTTAAAAGCGCCTCCGTATTCAGCAATATCCTGTCCCATTACCACTAGGTTGGCGTGCTTTTCCAAGCTTTGCTCCAGCCCTTCACTAATGGCATCTATTACTCTTTTTTCTCTTGTAGCTGTTGTTGTGTAAGAAGCATTGCTGTTATTAATGACGTTTGTTCCGGTAGTTGCAATCTCTTTATAAATATCATTTAGTTCTTGATCTTCATCCAGGATAATGATGGGTGAGTCAAAACCAAGAGCAAGTTCTGTTTCAATGGTTTCTTTAAATGTTTGCTTAATACGGTCTATTTCTTCCGGGCTCAATAGTTGCTGTGAGAGTAAATAGGTTTCATAGTTTACAATAGGATCGCGTTGTTGCCATAACTCAAATAAATGCGGTGGCACATATTTTACGCCGCTGGCTTCTTCATGTCCGCGCATACGGAACGTAACGGCCTCAATCAGATAAGGCTTTTGCTGTTTTATACAATATTCTCTTACTCCCTTAATAGTATCGTACACTTCGAGAATATTATTACCATCGATGCGTACACCTTCCATGCCATAGCCTTTAGCTTTATCTACGAGGCTGATGCAGCGATACTGCTCCGTTGTAGGTGTGCTAAGGCCATAGCCATTGTTTTCTATCAAAAAAATAACCGGCAGATCCCATACGGCTGCCACATTTAATGCTTCATGAAAATCTCCTTCACTAGTGCCACCTTCACCCGTAAAAGCGAGGGTCGCTTTTTTTTCATCTTTCAGTTTATACGCCAGTGCTACACCATCTGCAATAGCCAACTGAGGGCCCAGATGAGAAATCATTCCGCAAACATGATGCTCGGCAGAGCCAAAATGAAAACTTCGCTCCCGCCCTTTGCTATAACCATCTGCAGCTCCCTGCCACTGTTTAAATAATTTATGTAGGGGCATTTGTCGGCTAGTAAATACACCCAGATTACGATGTAGTGGCATAATCCACTCATCAGCTTGCATAGCGGCCGTAGCACCCACGGCGATAGCCTCTTGCCCTATACCACTAAACCATTTTGAAATTTTTCCCTGACGAAGTAGTACAAGCATTTTCTCTTCAATCAGGCGCGGCCATAGTAACTGCTTGTAGAGCGCTACTAGTTCTTCATCGGAAAAATCTCTTCTATTAAAGTTCATGCATACCTGTTTGGTTGGGTAAATTTAGCCAAAGGGCTGAACAAAAAACAAGACAAAAAGGCGTAAAATATTACTGCTCAATTTACGTTTTAGAATAATTCTGGCTATTTTACTTTATTGTTACCAAGATTGACTGCTATCATGCTCTTCATCAAAACTATTTGCATATGAAAAAAATCATCTTATCCGTTTTTCTGATCGCCGGTACATTGCTGGTGCAGGCACAGGGAAAATTTAGCTATGCGGCACAAAAAAATTTAATGCCGAAAGAGCTGGGTAAAGTGTACCTGGGTATGCCGTTTCATTTATTGGCAAAAGAAATCGACTTTTCAGCCGCCGTTGCAGAAGCCCGCTTCGCGCCGCTTTCGTTAACGATTCCGTATGCGAAAGGGCCAATAAAGGAAGTAACGGTGAAAATTCACGGACTTACAGAAGAGGAAAAGAAAGCGATGCTGGTGGAGCGTACCGTAACTACAAAAGAATCCTGGGGAGATAATACAAGAACAGAAACAGGAATAGATGTAAAAAAAATTCCGCAAAATGGTTTTGTCTATGTGTACTATGTTACGTTCAAAGATGATTTTGATATAGATACTTATACAAACAAGTTGTTGGGAAAGCCTTCCAGTGTGCATACAGAAGGAGACTACTACATTTATGATAAGCAATGGACAAAGAAAACAAGCGATGGACTTACTTGGCTGATACGGGGTTTCACAAAAGAAACAAAAGTGTTGCAACTAATAGGTATTATTAAAAAGACAGAATGGGATCCTGAAGCGTAACTTATTTTTGCACTACTTACTTTTTATACAAAAAACTATGGCCCTGATGAAAAGCAAGAAACAGCCTGCAATATGGCTACTAGCGGTTTTCCTGCTTTTTAGTTTTTTTCCCGCAACAGCGCAGGAAAAGAAGAAGGTAGAGGAGGAAGAGCCATACATTGTTTCTTATCGCAATGCATTGATGGGGCGTGTTTATTTATCCAAGCGGTATACCTCTGCCGCGTTGCAGGCAGATGCAACCAACGAGCTTCAATATAAGCCTAACAGTCTTTTATCACTAGGCGTGAACATGACTTATCGGGGTCTTGGTATTAGCATTGGTAAAGGTTTCGATTTCTTAAACCCCTCCAGAGAAGAGCGGGGAAAAACTCGTTCTTTCGATTTTCAAACACATTTATATTCTCGCCATTGGGTTACGGATTTATATGCGCAGCGGTACAAAGGATATTATATCAACCAGTCCCGTTTTGATAACACGAATGGGAATAAATATTATATACGCCCCGATCTTCGTTCCTTTTTATTGGGGGCTTCATTGTATCGCCTGATGAATGGCAATCGCTTTTCGTATCGGGCAGGTTTTTCTCAAAATGAATGGCAAAAAAAATCAGCCGGCTCTTTATTGATAGGGGCCGAAGTTTATTATGGTTTATTAAAAGGAGATAGTGCATTAGTGCCGAGCTATCTGAGTGGTTTTTATCCGCAAAGAGATGTGCGGCGAGTGAGATTAATAGAAATAGGCCCAGGTATTGGTTATGCCTATACAGCTGTATGGCAGGAGAGTTTTTTTCTTACAGGAGGGCTTACCGTACAGTTTGATTATAGTACTGTAAAAGAAACAAAGGAAAATGAATCGGCTATAAGAGGATCGGTATCGCCCAATGCTTTGCTACGAATTGTTGGCGGTTACACCAATGAAGACTGGGCTTTTACCATCGGTTGGCTACACAATGCTACCAATGCCTTAGGCGCTTCATCCAATCAGCATTACCGCATCAAGACCGGTAGCTTTGGTATTACACTGGCTCGTCGCTTTATGGCAGGAGAAAAATTTAAAAAAACACTCGATCCTATTGTAGATAAAATTCCCTGATCGTTCACTTTTTAAACGGCATAGTTTTAGCCATTTTTATAGATGCATTATCTGCTTCGTTTTTTTTCTTTTACTCTTTTTTTCCAATTGTCCTATGAGATAATTGCACAAAAGAAAGATGAGCATGACGAACGCTATTATGAAACTTTTCCTCGAATCATTACTGCACGGGTTTATTATTCGCATAAGTACACCAATCTTCAGTTTAAGCCGTTACCCGCAACACAACGTTTTTTATACAATCCGAATACATCCCATAATCTGGGAGTAGGCTTTACTTATCAGTTTCTCACACTCAATCTGGGCGTAGGTGTATTTAATGACAGAAGCAAGGAAAGAACAAAATCGCTGGACTTACAGTCACATATTTATACCCGCAAATGGGTGGCAGATATCTTTGGACAATTTTATAAAGGCTATTACCTGTCTCCTCGGGGGATAGCTTCCACTAATCCTACTACCTTTTATGAGCGACCGGATATTGGCGTGACCTTGCTCGGCGCAGCAGCGTATCGTTTATTTAATCCGGAAAAATTTTCGTACCGGGCAGCGCTTTTACAAAATGAATGGCAAAAAAAATCAGCCGGCACTTTTCTTCTTGGCGGCGAATTTTATTATGGAACAATCAATGGTGATAGTGCATTAATACCTGCAGCAATTAGCGAAGGTTATCCGCAACGCAATGTAGTCAGAGCTCGGTTTTTAGAAGTAGGGCCTGGTATTGGTTATGCCTACACAGGTGTTTACAAAGAGCATTATTTTTTAACAGGCTCCTTAACAATGAATGCCGATTTGAGTTGGGTAAAAGAGGAGGAAGAAAACAATGCCCGACAACATACAACGATAAGCCCCAATATTATTTTTCGTCTTATTAGTGGCTATAATAGTAAATTCTGGAGTGCCAATTTTTCCTGGGTAGCCAACAGAGTTTCGGCCCGAGGAGATACACCCCAAAGTGTTTATAGAATAAGAACCGGTAATTATCGTATTACACTTACCAAACGATTCAAGCCGGGAAAAAATCTGAGTAAGCGATTAAGAATAATAGATGACCTCAGTGCTTTTTAGCCGCAGTTATTTATTGACGCTTGCGTTGTCGATCTTCTTCTTTAAAAAGTAGAGAGGTGATAAGCGAAAGTAAAAAGCTAAACAATAAACCCCAGCCAAAACTATCAATCTTAAAACCATTAACCCAGTTGCCTGCAATCATTACCGTGATAGTATTGATAACAAAAAGAAAGAGACCAAATGTAATGAGCGTGAGTGGCAGCGTAAATAAAATAAGCAAGGGTTTTAAGAAGAAGTTTAATAAGGCTAATACCAATGCAAACAGGATAGCTGTTCCATAGTCTTTCACATGTATGCCGGGAAGCACCTGTGCTAAGATAAATGTAATGGCTGCAGCGATTAGCAGCCGGATAATCAGGTTCATTTGTACATCAAATATAAAACCATATCAATAGACTACAAGATTATAAAAATCTTCTTTGTTCAGATATTGCTGTGCCAGCTGTTGCAACTCTTTGGGCGATACGGATTTAATAGTCTCTACATAACTGTTGAAGTAATCTTCATCAAGGTTATTAAGGATAATATTTTTCCAGCGGGCGATGAGCTGAAAAGGTCCGTCCAGCTCGCTCAGTAAGCCACCCATTAAAAAATTACGAACCAGTAATAATTCTTTGGCGCCTATTTTCTTCTGTTGTAGCAGGCTCATTTCTTTAAAGGTTTCTTCTATTGCCGACTCACATACATCCTTTCCAGCCTCTGTACTCACCACCCAGGCCGTATCGTGTACATGATTTTGCAAATAGCTCTGTATACTGTAAGTGTAGCCTTTTTCCTCTCGTATATTCAGCATGAGTCTCGATCCAAAGAAACCGCCAAATACCGTATTTAATACTAATGTCTTCAGAAAATCAGGATGATGCCTGTCTGGAAAAGGTCTTGCCATACGAATGGATCCTTGTACGGCGGCATTATCATTGGTGATGCGGTATTTTTTCTCCTGTGCTGTATGCCCGGCAATAGTAATATCTTCTATCGGCTTATTAGGCAGATCGCCAAAATGAATATTTAAGAGCGTTTCAATATTTGCTGGTAATTTACCCGCCACAAAAACGATAAATTTTCCTTCTTTATAGTGGTAGTTGTAAAAGGCGATCAACTCTTCGCGGGTAAGCGCATTAAAATCTTCTTCCTTAGAATACTTGCCATAAGGATGGGATTCCCCATAGATATAAGTATCAATTAATCTATCGGCGACAAAATCACTTTTTTGCAGGCTTACTTTCAGACGCTGCTTCATGTTATCCCGGTAAATGTCTAGCTCATCCTGCGGCAAGATGGAGTCGGTAATCACTTCCCGCACTACCGGCAATAGTTCACCCACATGCTTGCTAAGGCAATGAAGCGATAATGTAGCTGTTTCATTATAACACGCTCGGTTGAAAAACGCACCATAAAAATCAAAATATTCGCTTAGCGCAAATGCATTGCGTTGTGTAGTACCCCCTTTTAATAAAAAACTGGTAGAAGCGGCTACAAGATTTTTTTCTTCATAGGCATTGCCTGCAAAAAACACCCATTCTATTGCCATTACATCTTCTGCACCGGCATTGATGGCATACACATCTACACCGTTATTTAATTTAAAATGCTGGTAAGGTTTTAAATGAAGTTTAAAATTGACAGCATCTGTAATAACAGGAGCTTTTTTTCTTTCAAGTGTCTGCATGAATTTATATTGGGTAACAACTTTGCATTCAAAGTCGTTTTGTTTTTTAAATAGATTGTATGAAGTTATATGGGCAATTATTCGGCAGAGCGATAGTAAAGCGTATTACTATTTTCCGATCGAAATAACTGGCGACTTTCCTGTAAAATATCTTCTATTGTTACAGCTTCATAATTTTCAAGCTCTTCATTCATCAGGTTGGCATTGCCAAGAAGCTCGTAATAAGCCAAGCTATTAGCACGGCTCAGTAAGCTCATGTCTTCAAAAGCCATCAGGCTTTCTGTTTTGTTCTTGACTTTGCGTAGTTCATTTTCTGTAATAGGAATAGTTTTCATTTTTTCTAATTCTTCTTCTACCGCCGCTTCTGCTTCTTCCAGCGATACACCTTTTACCAGCTTTCCTTCTATACAAAGAAGCCCGGCATCGCTACTGCCAAAATGATAACAGGAGATACCAACAAACAATTTTTTTTCTTTTACCAATGCCTGATGCAAGCGAGAAGAGGCACTGCCGCCGAGTATATCTGAAACCAAATCGGCAATATAATATCGCTTATCCAATCGGGAAGACATATGCCAGCATTTATAAAAAGCATCCAGAGGCACCGGGGCCGTTACTTCCAGCTTGCGGGCAGCCGTTTGTTCCGGTTCTTGCGGAATGTTGCGAATTATTTTTTCTCCTGCAGGAATATCGCCAAACCATTTCTCTGCGAGTTCTTTTACTCTTGCTGCGGTGATATTACCGGCTACCACTACTATGGCATTAACCGGTCGATAATATTTAAAGAAAAAATCTTTTACTTCTTTCAACTTGGCATTTTCAATATGCGATAGTTCTTTACCTATCGTCATCCAGCGATAAGGATGTTGGCTGTAAGAAAGTGCCCGCATTTTGTGCCATACATCACCATAGGGTTTGGCTATATATTGTTCTTTAAATTCTTCACAAACAACTTTGCGCTGCACCTCCAGGCTTTTTTTGCTAAATGCCAGTGACAACATACGATCGCTTTCCAGCCAAAAAGCTGTTTCTAAATTTTCTGCAGGGAGCTGTATATGATAATTGGTAAGATCATTAGAGGTATAAGCGTTATTCTCTCCTCCGGCCATTTCCAGTGGTTGATCAAAGTTGGGGATATGCTTAGAGCCGCCAAACATAAGGTGCTCAAACAAATGAGCGAAACCCGTTTGCTCCGGATTTTCGTCTCTGGCCCCCACATCATAGAGAATATTCATGACGGCCATAGGGCTAGATACATCCTGATGCACCAGCACTCGTAGTCCGTTTTGCAGCACAAATTTTTCAAACTGAATCATAATGGTACTAACAATTTTCTTCCTGGTAAAGTTTGCTTATAAAAGAATAAGCGGGTGTAAAATTATTGAAAAACAAAGGGATATAAAGCAGCTTTTTTAAGAGCAATAAAAGCGAATAAAGATAAAGGGCAAAGGAAATTATAGTATACTGATAACCTTCATTTTTACCTGTAACAATTCTCCGTTCCTGATTAATAAAATTTTACAGGTACCTGTAACAGAAAGCAATTTTGCTTTGTACTTATTAAAGTCGCCATTTAATAAGTTATCTATACCAATGATTTCGTCACCTTCCAGAATGCCACTTTTTTCCGCAGGCGAGCCTTTTGATACGACTCCTATAATCGTTTTGCCATCTATATAAAAAAGTTCCATCCCGGAATAAGCATAATCAAAAGGGTCTTTAAAGAAAGAATTGGGTAATAAGTGTATATCTCTTTTGGCGTAGTTAAAAATGACATTAAAACGGCGAAAAATATCATTGCCTATTAAGCCCCCCATATAGGGATAGGAGGTAATGTTATAGGCGTCATCAAAAACATAGGTAGGTACATTACGAAAACGATAAGGGCCAAAACGAAGTTCCCGTATGACAGTTAGATTCATTTTTATTTCACCACCTACTCCTTGAGCTTCTTTTGGAAAAAGCTTGCGCTTACGCTTAAGAAGAGCGCTATCATCTATAAACTCCTGCGATAGCATAAGGCAGGCTCCGGCACCTATATCGTGTAGGAAGCGAGCGTTAACAACACGCTCATCTTTTAGACGAGCTGTTTGAATGGGCAATGTGTTTAAGATAGGTTTCAAAATATAACCTCCCCGGGGATAGCGCAGCGAACCCTGGCTGCAAATATCAATCAACAGACTATCGTAGTTGATTTTAATAATATAACGGCTTAGCAAAGAGTAGCCGATAATGCCATCGACTTGATAGCCATATACGGAGCTTAACAGGGAATAATCATTTATATGAAAATTAAGACTGTCTACGGTGAGTCCTGGAAAACGCAGCTTTCGGTTAAATAAGAAATCTACCTTTTTGATGCCGGCAATACCCCTGATAGAGCGATCTGTTTTTACCGGCTCCATGCCCAGGTACAAAGCGGTGGATGAGTCCAAAGAAATACCACTGCTGCCGCTATCCAGAATAAAGTTGAGTGTATCGGAAAAGTCATCAAGCTGGGCATGTAATAAAATCACCCCACCTGTTAGTTGTTGAAACGAAAAGCGGCTTAGCAAACGGGAAGGCGGCTCAACAAACTCTTCCTGCGCCTTTCCATAGAAAGAACACAATAAAAGCGTGAGTAGCAGGTAAGGTTTTACTTTTCTCATAATGGCAACGTTGGTTCCTTGTAGCAATTCTCCTTCTTTGCCGGCAAGCGGTGATGACAGCTCCTCTATTAAAATTACCTGTTTTAGTGAAGTAAGCCAAACCTACCCTATCATTTATCTGTTATAGCATCGTATTTTTGCAGCTATTTATCGGCTTTGGCCGTTATGAACATCCGCATATGCCAGTACAAGATTTATTAGCCCGAGCTTTTCGTTTTGAGTTTCTTTCTGTAGAAGAAGGAGTAGAATTGTATCATCACGCACCTTTAACGGATTTGATGTATGTAGCAGATGAGCTACGCAAAAAACAGGTGCCACATGGTAAAGTCACCTGGCAAATCGATCGCAACGTGAATACCACTAATGTATGCATTGCCAACTGTAAGTTTTGCAACTTCTTTCGTATTCCCGGCCATGCCGAAGCGTATATTACCGAGATGCCGGTGTACCGGCAAAAGATTGAAGAAACATTGCGCTATGGAGGCGATCAACTGCTATTGCAAGGAGGACACCATCCTGGCTTGGGACTCGACTTTTATACTACCACGTTTCGACAGATAAAAGAAGAGTTTCCGGATATTAAGTTACACGCTTTAGGCCCGCCCGAAGTAGCCCATATCACTAAGCTGGAAAAAAGTACACACCACGAAGTACTAAAATCGCTGAAAGAATCCGGTATGGACTCACTGCCCGGTGCTGGTGCTGAGATATTGATCGACAGGGTGCGGCGCCTTATCAGTAAAGGAAAATGTGGCGCACAGGAATGGCTCGATATCATGCACGAAGCGCATAAGCTGGATATTACTACTTCCGCCACCATGATGTTTGGTCATGTAGAAACCATAGAAGAGCGTTTTGAACATTTGGTAAAAATAAGAGAAGTGCAAAGCCGCAAGCCGGATCATGTAAAAGGATTCTTGGCGTTTATTCCCTGGACTTTTCAGGATGTAGATACCCTGCTGGCGCGTATACGTGGTGTGCATAATCTCACGACACCCGATGAGTATATCCGTATGATAGCCCTTAGTCGCATTATGCTGCCCAATGTAAAAAATATACAGGCTTCCTGGTTAACAGTAGGTAAACAAACAGCACAACTTTGTCTGCATGCGGGAGCAAATGACTTTGGCTCTATCATGATAGAAGAAAATGTAGTAAGTGCTGCTGGCGCACCGCACCGCTTTACTTATAAGACAATACAGGATGCCATTCGGGAAGCAGGCTTTGAGCCACAACTCCGGAACCAGCAGTATGAGTGGCGAGAAATACCGCAAACGATACAGGAGCAGGTGATTAATTATTAAAAACGACTTCTATATTGCTTTAGCAGACTAATTGAAAGCCTTGGCTTGCGATATCTATTCTGCCAAAGATTATTTGTAGATTTTCCTAAAAAATTGAATTGGTGGAAGATAAATTGCTATTTATGATGGTGTTGTTTTGCTTAAACATAATGAGGGAGAAGCAAATACAAAGTTGGCTACAAAGTGAATAGAGGTATAACTTTTCTTGTACTGTGATAGAGAAGGTTTAAAAGTCGAGAAAATTTTTAAGACATTTTCTTACATTGTGTGTAATTAAACTTATCCTTACAATGAAAGATATAGAAAAAGAACCTCGTGGAGAGGAGTTGATAAGAAGATACAAAGAAAACTATAGCATTCCATTAGAAGCACCGGTGACAGAAGAAATGATTTTATCGCACTGGGATTTGGAGAAAAAGTTAGCTAAAGAATTAATTGAATCCAAACCGGAAAACAGGCGTGAGGTGTTCGAAAGCGCCTATGGCAGATTATATCATGAATTAGAATGGCTGAACAAGTTCGTACATACTTCTACACAAAATGATTTTCAAAAGCAATATTATTCCAGATGGATAGACGTAATAGGCGAGACCTCATTAAGTATATACGAAATAGGCTCTGGTAAAGGAGCCATGATTACCTATCTTTCTCAGCTTGGCCATAAATGCACCGGGACTGAAATAACTAGCGAAAGAGGAGAAAAGTTTGTGTCTACTGAAACTTCAGTGAGTTGGGTGATTACTGATGGTGTACATCTTGACCTTTATGAAGAAGTGGGGAAGTACGACTTAATACTTTCAGATCAAGTAATTGAGCATTTACATCCGGATGACATTAAAGAACATTTTGAATCAGCACTTAGAATTTTAAAACCGAATGGAAGATATATTTTCAATACACCCCATTTGTTTTTGGGCCCAGCCGATGTTTCAGCTGTTTTTGGTTGTTCTGCGGCTAAGGGAATGCATCTAAAAGAGTACAAGTTCAGGGAGTTGATAAAAACTGCAAAAAAGGCCGGCTTTAAAAAAACATCATATGCTTATAAGTTTACAGATGTTTTAAAAAAAACAAAAATATCTTCTATTTTAAACTTTTTTGGGTTCGGATACAAAGCTCAAAAAAAAATGGTAGGCAATATATATTTAAGAGTATTACTTACATCGGAATGGCTTCTAAGCTTAATTCCAACAATAAAATTTCGTAAGAAAGTATCAAGCGTATTGAATAAGATGAAACTTTTTAACGGTAACATTTTTATTGAAGCAAAAAAGTAAGGTGTTCAACACAGTTTTATAAGTATAAAAGAGAATATTTAGATTAATATAATTCATTGCCGGAATTGATACCTGACTTCTATCGCTTGATAGTTGATGTTGCTAAACGCGATCATCCCTACTTTATATCAGTTACCCCTTTTTTACATACTTGGTAAGGATCACAATGGTTTGCTCATTGATCTTTCCTTCTATTTGATCCACATTGTCTGGCACTAAGCGTATTTTCTTTACAACAGTACCTTTAGCGGCAGTAAAGCTTGTTCCCTTTACATTCAACCCCAGTGTTAGAACAACAGTATCGCCGTTTTCCAGAATATTGCCAAAACTGTCTTTATGTTTTTCTTCTTCTTCGTAAGCACTCAAAGCCCATTGAATCACATTTTCATCCAATTCAATTGAACTAAGTACATCATTGGCCCATTCTTCTTCTTTGTAAGCATAGAGAATTCTATAGCTTAAAGCTTGCACACTTGCTTCGGGACTCCAGATGCTGCCTTCCAAGCAGCGCCAATGATCACCCTGATTTTTTTCCTGCAAAAGCGATAAACAGTTATCACACAAAGCCACCTGATTTTCTACTATACCCTCCTGTTTAGGACTTACAGTATACTCTTGAGTAGCAGGATTGCCGTTGCATAATTCGCACACACCATTATTACGTTCGCTTAGTTTTGTACTTATCGCCATAAAGAACTTTTTTAAAATTGCGCAAATGTAATAATTACATTAGAGAATGTGGAATAAGTATTTTTTAGAAAATATAAGGTGCACAATACCTTACAGTATGTCCGTAGAAATGCCTACTACAATCCCATAACAGAAAAACTATTCCCTGTCATTTTGTGATAAAGTTCCAGTGCATATAAATCTGTCATCCCGGCGATATAGTCTGTAATGCCCTGCAGGTTGCCAAACAATTCGTTGTTGGGAGTTACGCCAAACTGTTGAGGAATTAATTGTAACAATTTTTTGGACTTAGCGCTATCCGGGTTAATAACTGCATATACAAATTCTTTAAGCAAGTAACCAATTACCGTGTATCCTGCTAACTCTATTTCCACAACACTGCGATGGTTATAAATATTGTTGTAAGAATACTTGTCGATAGCTTTGATAATGGCAGATTGATCGGCCGGTAGTAGATCAATTAATGATTGATTGAGCGTGCCTGCTAATAAAGCCTCCTCCTGTTGCATAAAGATAACGGCCATCTTTTGCACCAGCAGGTTGATAACACGGGCTCTTAAGAATTGTATTTTTTTATTGTCATCTTTGATGCTGTTGAAGGTTTTTTCAACTTTTTCTCTTGCTTCATAGTCATTTTCTTTATCAAAAAAAGCAAGAAAAAGACTGGCTATTTTTTCAATAGAAATAATATCGAGCCGGTGTGCATCTTCAAAATCAATAATACGGTAGCAAATATCATCCGCCGCTTCTACCAAGAAAACAAAAGGATGTCTTGCATAAATGAGTTGGTCTTCGGATAACCGGGGTATTTGTAATTCTTGGGCCAGGTGTTGATAGGTGGCGGTTTCCGTAGAAAAGAACCCGGATTTTTTGGCAACCAGTTTTTTAGGTTTCTCTGTACTAAAACCCGCCAACGAATCACAAGGATATTTAATAATACTGGCTAATGTAGCATAGGTTAATTGAAAACCTCCGGCCCTATCTTCGTTAAAAGAATGTGTGAGTGTACGAAAAGCATTAGCGTTGCCTTCAAAATATTGGAGATCGCGTTGTTGTACAGGCGACAGTTCATTAGTAAATCGCGTAGCTACTTCTCCTTGTAGTTCACGAAAGAAAATACGAATCGCGTCCTCACCACTATGGCCAAAAGGGGGATTACCAATATCATGCGCCAGACATCCGGCTGCAATAACCGAGGGCAACTCGTATTTATAAAACTCTTTGAAAGTCTCGTCTTCTCCTTTGTATTTATCAGCGATAGCATCCCCAATTACTTTGCCCAGACTTCTACCCACGCTTGATACCTCCAGGCTATGCGTAAGCCGATTATGAACGAACACTGCGCCAGGTAAGGGAAACACCTGTGTTTTGTTTTGAAGCCGCCGGAATGCCGAAGAGAAAATAAGTCGGTCATAGTCTCGTACAAAAGATGTACGCACCTGTTGAAAAGAGGAATTGGTTTTGTGTGTGCTGCCGCTTCGGCGACTACTGAATAACTGCTGCCATTGCATCATACTGCAAAATAAAGGCTATCTGCAGAATAATAGAAAATAACAAAGAGTTGCAGCAACTGCTTATAGTATTTTTTTCATTCGCTTCGTATAACGGGCTAATTTCTTATCTGTGGGAGAAAGTTCTGTAATCAACCAGTCGATGGAAGGCAGCGAGCACACTTTCATTGTTTGTACTACGTCAATTTTTTCGGAAATACTCATAATGACAGATTTTGTAGCCGCTTGCAACATTAATTTTTTTACTTGTGCTACCTCCCAGTCTGTTTCTGTCACACCCTCTTTTATACTGATCCCATTTGATCCCAGAAAGCAAATATCTGCACGTATATCCTGTAGCTGACTGGTAACGGCGGCGCCTGTACAGATGTAAGATTCCGTAGAAAGTTTGCCACCTAATAAGATGACGTTAGCCTGAGAGTTTTCTACGGTTTCCAGTGCAACAAGCGGACTTACTGTAAAAATAGTACCGGTAAAATCTCTGGGCAAAAGCTTGGCAAGCTCCAGCATAATGGTACCCCCGCCCAGTAATACAACCGAACCGGGTTGTAGCAGGGTAATCGCTTTTTCAGCTATCTTTCTTTTTTCGTTTTTTGCATATACACTAGGCTGTTGAAAAGGTATATGAAATGTTTTGGACACAGCACCGCCATGCACTTTTACAATTTTATCCTGATTCTCCAATTCTGCGAGATCGCGACGTATGGTATCCAGCGATACTTTCAATAACTTACAGAGACCTGTTGTTGTTACTTTATTATACAGGGCAATTTCTTGCAGTATAATATTATGCCTTTCCTGTTGTAGCACGGGTTGTGGTAGTTTAAAAAATGAAGTTACAGCATCACACAAAAAAATCATCTTTTGACGAAAAGAGATTCTTCCAAAAAAGAAAGATAAAATCTTTTTGCTGTTTATTGCTTTTTTAGTAAATTTATTTCACAAAATAAGCACAAAAACGCATATGAAAATGATACAACTTCGCTTTCGAAAGCCGGTTTTGTTATTGCTTGCCGGCGGTATTTTATGTTTATTTCTTGCCTTTTCCTCTCGTAAAAAGGATGAGAACACGTGGATACGGATTAATCAGTTAGGCTATACGCCCTCGGGAATTAAAGTGGCTGTATGGGCAGGAAAAGAAAAGAACACGGCACAGCAATGGCAGCTAATAGATGCAAAAAACGGCAAGGCGGTATTTACGGCCAGGCATGGAAAAGCCTTTGGCAACTATGGTCCATTTACACATACCTATCGGTTGAACTTTTCTTCATTTAAGCAACCCGGTCGGTATTATTTGCAAAGCGGAAAGACAAAGTCACCCGAATTTGAAATAGGAAAAGATGTTTATAAAGGAGCGGCTGATTTTTGTTTGCGGTATATGCGTCAGCAGCGTACACTCTTCAATCCTTTTTTAAAAGATAGCTGTCATACGCAAGATGGTTATGTATTGTACGGAAAAGAAGCAGGGCTTGCAGATAGCACTTATATTGATGTAACAGGTGGCTGGCATGATGCAAGTGATTATTTGCAATACAGCACCACATCGGCGAATGCTACCTGGCATTTATTGGCGGCCTACCGCGATTTTCCACAAGTATTTACTGATGAAAAACAAGCAAATGGCCTGGACGGAAAAAATGGTATTGCCGATGTACTCGATGAAGCCAAATGGGGATTAGATTGGCTATTAAAGATGCATCCTAAAGATGACTGGCTTTTTAACCAGATAGCAGATGACCGCGATCATATAAGTATGCGAATGCCGGCCATGGATAGCCAGTATGGACGCGGTTATCAGCGCCCGGTTTATTTTATAGATGGTCAACCACAGCAAAGAGGAAAGTTCATGAACAATACAACAGGAACCTCTTCTACTGCTGCAAAATTTGCCAGCGCTTTTTCGCTAGGTACAGAACTATTTGCCTCTATAGAAAAAGAGTATAGTAATACATTACAGAAGAAAGTATATACAGCCAGAGCTTTTGCAGAAAAAAAGCCGGGTGTGACACAAACAGTCTCTGTAAAATCGCCTTATATCTATGCCGAGGATAACTGGGTAGATGATATGCAACTGGCCTATGCTTCCATTGCCCGACTGGAAAAGAGTGTACAATCCAAGGGTAAAGCGGAAAGGGAACTTCTTTCTAAAGCAATGGGGTATGCCTCGCAGGAACCTGTTACTCCCTGGATGATTAATGATACAGCGCATCACTATCAATGGTATCCTTTTATAAACATTGGCCACTATGAACTGGGCAAACAAGTAGAAGGAGCAAAACGAAAACAATTAGCCGGCTACTATCAGCAGGGTATTGAAGCGGTGTGGAGTCGTGCAAAAGAAAATGCATTTTTCCGAGGAGTTCCTTTTATCTGGTGTAGCAATAATCTTACGACCTCTTTTGCTATTCAATGTTATTGGTATAAAGAGCTTACCGGTAGCAGCCAGTATGATGAGTTGCAGCAGGCCAATTTTGACTGGCTCTTTGGGTGCAATCCCTGGGGTACAAGCATGGTGTATGGTTTGCCAGCGCATGGAGATACGCCGGTAGATCCACATTCTGCATTTACTAATATCAAAAAGTATCCGATAGATGGCGGATTGGTTGACGGACCTGTATATACAACCATTTTCAAAAACCTGATTGGTATACAACTTACCCGTGCAGACGAATATGCTGCATTCCAAAGCGACCTGGCCGTGTACCACGATGATTATGGGGATTATAGTACCAATGAACCAACGATGGATGGTACCGCCTCACTGATTTATTTATTGGCACTTAAAGAAGCAAATAGTAAATAATGCCTGTTATCGCGTTAGATCTGGGAGGAACTAAACTGGCGTTGGCGGTTATAACCGCCAAGGGAGAAATGCTTTTGCAGCGGGAGTTTCTCCTGAATAAAAGCGCAGCTATTTTTCCCGCTATTCGAGAGGCGATTCAGGTGATAAAAGAAGAAGCCTCAATCTTGAATATTCCTATAGAGGCGATGGGTATTTGTATTCCGGGCATTTATGATGAGGCTAAAAAAACAGTATGGGCACCCAATATTCCGGGATGGGAAAACTATCCTTTATATGATGAAATAAAAAAGTTGATAGGTGAGGCCGCCTTAGTTATTGAAAGTGATAGAACTTGTTATATCATGGGTGAGCACTGGCAAGGTGCAGCAAAAGGTTGTACAGATGCTATCTATCTGGCTATAGGGACAGGTATAGGTGCTGGTATATTGTGTGACGGAAAGATTATTAAAGGGGCAAAAGGAATTGGGGGAGCTGTAGGCTGGATGGTAATCAATACTGATGAACCTGCCACTATTCCCGGGAATGGTTTTTTTGAATCATTGGCTTCCGGAGAAGGAATAGCAGCTCTTGCAAAAAAGAATGTACAAAAGGAGTCTACTTACACAGGACTATTACGGGAAAAAATAACAACACTTACTGCTCAGGATGTATTTGCCGCGTATACGGCTAATGATGTACTCGCTCGCAGAGTAATAGAGCAAAGTATTACCGCCTGGGGAAGAGGTGTGGCTAATCTTATAAGCATTTTTAATCCACAAAAAGTTATACTGGGTGGTGGTGTTTTTGGACCTGCTGTTCAATTCATCCCCGCGATTATTGAAGAAGCAAAAAAATGGGCACAACCCATCAGTATGCAACAGATAAAGATAGAAGCCTCTGCATTAGGGAAAAATGCGGGACTGTTAGGGGCCGGATGGTTAGCGGTACAATCAACAACAGTATAAAAAAAGAATAGAAGAAAAATGTATAACAAGCGCATTGTATTCATGGCAGCCTGCATCGGCATGTTGTTGTTT
>CAZPPM010000055.1:0-20856 GCA_964588445.1 uncultured Citrobacter sp. | reverse complement strand
AAAAATTAAATAGCTTCTTAAATCAAAAAAATGAACTGTACCCGCTGCCCTGTGCGTTGGGTACAGCACAAAATTGTAGGAAGTATGCTTATTTCAATACCGCCAGCAAGCCTGCAATAACTGCAAACAGTGCCACACCTTCTACGAAGGCAGCAGTAAGGATCATACCACCACGAATGTCGTTAGCAGCTTCTGGCTGACGGGCAATAGCTTCAGTAGCACCTTTACCAATCTGGCCAATGCCAATACCGGCACCAATAGCAGCCAAACCAGCACCTACAGCTCCACCAAAATGTGACCAGCTACCGGTAACTTCTAACAGGGTGTTCATTAAATCCATGATTCTGATTTTTATAATTAAAAAAAAAGTAATTAATGATTTGCTTCTTCAAAATGATGATCGCCTATTGCCTGACTGATAAACACCGCTGTCAAATTGGTAAATATATAAGCCTGGATAAACGACACCAGAATTTCTATCAAGTAAATAAATACTGCAAAAGCTATACTAACTGGCGAAAATGCCACACCAGCCGTTTTAGTCATTTCTGCAAAAATGAATATCAAGCTTACAAAGCTTAATATGATGATATGCCCCGCAGTCATGTTAGCGAACAAACGAACAATCAAGGCAAATGGCTTGGTAAACACACCCATCAATTCTACCGGCAACATCAATATTTTTACCGGCACAGGTACACCTGGAAACCAAAATACGTGTCCCCAAAAATGAGAGTTGGTACTAAATAGTATCACCACCAGAGATATAATTCCTAATACGGCTGTGAAAGCAATATTACCTGTTACGTTGGCCGCTCCGGGAATTAATCCAAAAATGTTATTAATAAGAATAAAGAAAAATAAAGTGAGCAGATAAGGCAGGTACTTATTTGTCTTATGATGAAGATTGGGCTTTGCAATATCGTCTCTTACAAATAGAATAACAGGCTCTATCGCATTTTGCAATCCTTTAGGTGCTGATGTAACTCCCTGACCGGCATTGTATTTTTTCACCATGCTTCTAAGGATAAGAAATAGTACAAATAATGCCAGGAACATTTGCACTACATTCTTGGTCAATGAAAAATCGTACACTTTTACGCTTTCATCTTTCACACCATTAGCATCTACAGCTACAATAGTATGTCCTTCTAGTTTATACCCTTTGTAAGCATCGTGCCCATGATGAAACCTGGAAGACATAAAAACATCCAGTCCTCTTTGTGGAGAATACACGATCACAGGCAATGGTAGGGTTCCGTGAAACTCAGAGCCATCCGCCTTTTTTATACTAAAAAAGTGAAACTCATGTGCATCCGCAATGTGATCCAGCATGGCTTTCCCTGGATCAAATTTTCCATCTGCTCCTCCATCACCTCCAGCCTTTGCTGTTACTGAAAAAACGGTAAAAAATAAGGCGAAAACCGCTACCCGCAAGCATTTGAGAGATTTTAAACCCATACAGTTCCTGAAATTTGCCGCAAAGATAAGGGTAGGTAATTCAAAACCCTATTTTGTAGTTTGGAATTTGGGAAAAAACATTGGTTAAAGCGGTTCTTTCTTGTACTTCTTTTTTTTCCTGCGTTTTTAAACAACCAGTAGTTTAAAGAATAATAGGAAAATGCTTGTTTATCTTTGAATATCAGTTTTTTGTACGAAAATGCGATGGATGCAAGCTTTTACCTACTAAACCTTCACTTTATGGTTTTCAAATTGCATCTCATGAAGTTTTGCATAGTATCCATTTGCCTGCACAAGCTCCTCGTGCGTTCCCATTTCCTTCAATTCTCCTTTATCCAATACAATTATCTTATCAGCTTTTCGAATGGTGGACAATCGATGTGCTATAATAATTGCCGTTCGCCCACTAATAAGTGTATCAATAGCCTGTTGAATCTGCATTTCACTTTCGGTATCTACTGATGAAGTGGCTTCGTCTAGAATAAGGATAGAAGGATTATACAATAACGCCCGAATAAAAGATAATAGCTGGCGTTGACCGAGTGAAAGCGTTGCGCCTCTTTCCATCACATTGTAATCATACCCGCCGGGAAGTTGCATAATAAAATCATGCATATCAATAAGCCGGGCGGTTTCTTCTACTTTTTCTCGTGTAATTGATTCGTTGTGTAATGTTATATTATCCATCACCGATCCGGAGAAAAGAAAAACATCTTGTAATACGACGCCTATGCTTCTTCGCAAAAAAGTAAGATCGTATTCTTTTATATCAACATCATCGATTTTTATTGTTCCTTTTTGAATATGGTATAATCGGTTGAGAAGGCTTATAATGGTCGTTTTTCCACTACCGGTATGGCCTACTATTGCTACTGTTTCTCCAGGATTAATAGTAAAGTTGAGATTTTTAAGTACATACTTCTCCTCGATATAGGCAAAGGAAACATTCTCAAATGTTACACTTCCTTTCAAAGCATGATGGGGCTTCACTGCGTTGGGTGGTGAAGGAGTAATAAAATCAGGGTTATCCAGTACTTTAAAAACCCGCTCACTTGCCACTACGCCCATCTGCAGCACATTAAATTTATCGGCAATTACCCGTAAAGGTCTAAAAAGCAGATTGAGAAAAAGTATAAATGCTGTAATTGTTCCAAATTGACTTTGCTGCAAATTCAATGCATCTTTAGCACCCCACCATACAGCCAATCCTATAGACAAGGCCAATACAATTTCAACAATAGGAAAGAAAACAGAGTAGGCAAATATGGCGCTTATGTTTGCATTGCGGTGGTCTCTGTTTATTTGCTTAAATTTTTCTTTCTCTTTATCTTCTGCGGCATAAGCCTGTACTACCGCCATACCGGTAAGGTGCTCTTGTACAAACGCATTCAAACTAGCTACCGCATTTCTTACCTTAAAGAAAGAGCGATTAATGCTTTCTTTAAAATAATAAGTAGCAATGATGATGATGGGGAAAGGTATCAATGCAATCAATGTAAGCTGCCAGTCCATCCAAAACATCACACCCAGTACACAAAAGATGGAAAGCAAGTCGGCAATAATAGGCACCAGCCCATCAGCAAAAATATCATTGATGGATTCAATGTCATTTATTGTGCGGGTTGTCAATGTTCCTATGGGCGTTTTATCAAACTGAGAAAGATTGAGGTTCAGAATTTTTTTATAAACGGCCATTCGCATATCCTTTACCACCGTTTGGCCCAACCAAGCTGTCATAAACGAAAACCAGAATCGCATCAGTGTTTCTATGAGTATAATGCCTATCTGAATAAGCGTAATATTGATGATCATGTGCGTTATGGAATTAGCAATATATTTATCTACAGTATACTGAATAAGCCAGGGACGAACAGGTGTAATAAAAGCTAATAAAATAGCCAAAGCGACAGATAAAAAAAATCTGCGTTTATACGGCGCAGCATAACTAAATACTCGCCGAAGAACTGCTATATCAAATTTTTTGGGGGAATTGTTAGACAAAATAGTACTCCTTATGGATTCGCAAAGCTAAGAGATTAAAATCCTTTTCGATCGTCTTCGTCACCTGAAGCTTTATTATAGGCTTTAATAAATATAGCGCCGAGGTTTTTGTAGGGAGGAATATAATCCTCAAAACCTTCTACTCTTGCGCTGTTCTTAAACTCTTTCCAAAAAGGAATCCAATCAATATTGCTACCCGTTCTTAATTTTTCTGTCAACAAAGAAAAGAAGGGCTTGTTGATGGCTGTTTTACCTATTTGCTTTGAAGCGATAATATGCGCATCACCTGTTTTTTCCAATATATCATTGATAAGGTGAAAACCACCGCAGCTCCCCATAAAAACAATTCGAGAAGAGGGTGCCATATAAGCAATAGTAGAATTAGTGAAATAACTATGTCCTCTATGAATGGTTACCGTAGGGTGAATATTGTTTTTTTCCAAGTGCTCCCGCAGGGCTTGTTGCGCTCTATCGTCCTCGCCTGTTTCTTCCGGTAAGGGGCGATTGGCATAAATAGTTACAGGATTTCCTTTGATAGACTTTATTACTATCCATTGTGAATTATTGCGATCAATCGACCAGTTATTGCTGCCAAACATGTTTTGAAATCCATTAAATATGCCTTTGCCATCTTCATCTCCGTAAAAGAACACTTGTACCACCACTTCTTTCCTCTCATTGGTAAGTGTATTAAACGGCACATTGTACACAGGGGGTATGCCCAACTCTTTTGTAAGATCAATTGCTTTTGTTGTATCCGCAGAAAGAAAAAGCTTATTGAGTATATTATAAATAACCGTTCCTCTCAAGTTGTTTTCATCCACATTACGTTTATAATTATCCTGCACTAGTGCTAGCACTTCAGCTGCAAGCTTTTTATTGGTTTCATAAATACTAGCGTACGAGTCGGCCACATCTACCCCATCTTCCAATCCTTCTGATTTCTCCAAGCGTCCCACAAAAGCCTTCATCAAGTTAGTAGCATCGTCATGATTAGGAAAACTTGAAAGGAAATTGCTTAACGTATTAAAAGCGGCGGCCTGACTGATAAATTTTCTATAATGATCAAAGCTTATACTATACAGCAATGAATCACCACGATTAGCGGCCTTTCTCATCATAAGCGGATACACACCATTAGTATAGCTGGAAGTATAAATAAGTCCGTCTGATAACACCGCGAGATAGTATAACTCAGGGGCGGTAAGATTTTGTATGCTACGAAAGCGGACATTGTCATTTTCGTTATGCAAGCCATTAATCGTTGTAATAAAAATGTCTTTTGCTTTTTTCTCCAGCCGGGATGTCAATTCTTTAAAGGCGATAGCCGTATCTCCATCCAAAGAACGACGGAAATAATCCATCTGTGTTTTCACCAATAGCCGATAGTATTGTACAGAGTCTCTCTCCGCTGCATCAATTTCTTCAAAGCTCATTTTACCTTTTACAATATTATCCAGAAAAGGAAAATACTGCTGTCCGCTCTTACTTTTAGACATACGCACAACGGCTTTTACAAATTCATCATCAATCTGATGAATTTTTGCAGAAAGTTTGCCACCAGCCTGAGCATAATCATAAAGCTGTCCGGGATATTTTTTTGCCACCACTTTTACAAGGCTATCAGCAAAAGGCACATCGGGGTTTTCTCTTAGCTTACTGAAGGTTTGGGCAGGATACAGTTTACAAAACTTTAGCACCAGGGCATTTCCCGCATCCTTATAACCCGCATTACCGTTAAAAATGCCCGCTGCCATCACTGACATCCCCACATCATAAGGCTGAGCATAAATGACATCAGCAATACTCTTACCTTGCTTATCTTTTTCTATGGCTTCTGTGTAAGCTTTTACAATATCGGGGAAATGAAGAATATTGACCTTCCGGCTCCGCCAGTTATTACTTACATATTTCAATGTATTATTTAATCCTACGAGGTAATTTACTTTTAGGCGATGATCGAGCACAGAATCTTTTTCAATAGTGTACTGCAACAAATCCACATCGCCACCCTCTTTAATCACTTTACTCAACAGCATATTTATTTCTTCATTAGAAGACGCTGTTAATAATTGATCCTCTTTGCCATCAGCAGCAAGCATTTTCTTCTGTTCTTTATCTATTGCTTCATGATGAATAACACGTCGAAATTCCGGTTGGAAATTTTTTAAAAGATCTGCACTCATTTGCCCTTGTGCCAAAACGGTGCCACCGGCAAGACAAACCAAAACAAGAATATATATACGAATAGTTGCCATAATCAGATTACAAAATTAACGCCCTTACATGAAACTTCATAACATCATCTTTTACATGTAATTACTTAGTATATGACGTTTAAAAACTCGTTTAGTTGGCGCAATTACGCTATGCCTTCTTTTAATTACAAAATCGTGCCTGATATTAACTTATCATTAAGTCTATGTAAACATAAGCGAGGGAATTCTATACCCCTTTAAAATCCTGTAGGTTTGCAAAAAATTTCATACTAATGGAAACAAATGGCCGGAAGGTGTTGATTGCTGATGACGAGCCGGATATACTTGAAATTTTAAAATATAATCTTGTAAATCAAGGTTATGAGGTTATAACTGCTCGTGATGGTGACGAGGCATTAGAAAAAGCAAAGCGTACCAGCCCCGATCTTATTATTTTGGATGTCATGATGCCCAAAAAAACAGGTGTAGAGGTATGCCAATTATTACGCATGCAGCCGGCTTTTAAAGAAACGCTTATTATTTTTTTAACCGCTGTAAATGATGAGCGCACCCAGATACAGGGACTCGAGACTGGAGCCGATGACTATCTAAGCAAGCCTGTAAGTCCTAAAGTATTTGTGAGCCGGGTAAATGCTTTATTCAGGCGAGTCAATAAAACAGAAAACAAGGCTATTACCATTGACAAACTCACGATTGATCCAGAAAAGTTTTTGGTAAAAGTTGCCGATAGTGATGTGGTTTTGGCAAAAAAAGAATTTGAATTATTATATATGCTGGCGCAAAAGCCGGGTCGTGTTTTTCTACGCAATGAGATACTAAACCATGTATGGGGAAACGATGTTATTGTGGGTGATCGTACCATTGATGTGCATATTCGAAAAATAAGACAAAAGCTGGGTATAGACTGTGTGACTACCGTAAAAGGAGTAGGCTATAAGTTTGAACTGTCGTAGCAATAGGAAAAGGTATATCGTTGTTATCAACGTTTGTATTGCTTTTCAATAGGCTACTACCTACCTGAGGCTATACCCACTGGTTCATGTGCTGACGAATCTCCTACCTTTACATCATGTTTTCGCTTAAAAACATTTCTCCTCGACAACTTTCCTTTTTAACGGCGCTGAGTCTGGCTTTCCCTATCAGTCTGCTGGTGTATTATGTTGAAAAAAACTGGCTCACCGCACTAATTGCTTTAGCGGTATTATTAAGCGGCGGTTATCTTTTAATATCATTTGTGCTTGAGCGTTTTATTTACAGGAAGATAAAACTCATCTATAAATTTATTTACCGTACCAAAGCTACCCGGAGAGAAGAGACCTATTATAAATATATTTTGCCCAAGAAAAGTATTGACGAAGTACGCGAAGACGTAGAAGCCTGGGCGAAACAAAATGAGCAGGAAATCGAATTACTAAAGGCGAATGAACAATTTAGAAAGGAGTTTCTCCAAAACCTTTCTCACGAGTTTAAAACTCCTGTATTCGCCATCCAAGGCTATGTTGACACGCTACTAAATGGTGCTTTGGAAAACACTGAAGTTAACAGGCGTTTTTTGGAAAAAACCGCCACTAACGTAGAACGGCTCACCAATTTACTTACCGACCTCGATGAGATTTCCCGATTGGAAAGAGGGGAGCTTAGCTTATTCAAGCAAAACTTTGTCATACAGGATTTAATCAGAGATGCATTTGAAAGCATCTCTATCAAAGCAGAGCAGCGGAATATGCGCTGTTCTATAAAAAAAGGGTGCGAATCACCGCTTACCGTTTTTGCCGATAAAGAAAAAATAAGACAGGTATTACTCAATCTTATAGAAAACTCCATTAAATACGGAAAGCAAAATGGTATTATTACGGCCAGCGTTTATAATACAGATGAGAAACATATATTGGTAGAGATAAGTGACGATGGAATTGGTATCCCTGAAAAATATCTACAACGCATATTTGAACGCTTTTACCGTACTGAACAAGGACGCAGTCTTGATGTTGCCGGAAGTGGATTAGGCCTGGCTATTTGTAAGCATATTATAGAAGCTCACGGCCAAACTATTCATGTACGTAGCCGTGAGGAAGTAGGTACGACTATTGGGTTTACACTGGATAGTAGGAAAGAGTAAAAATCAGTTTAAACTTAGCCGGTTTGATCCTTGCTTGCACTATGCCAATGATTATATCGCCTGTATTATTCACCAAGTCTGCTTAGTTTGCTAACTGCTATGTGCAATGTATTTTTTTGTCACTCAGTTCTCCTAAAGATAGTTTTACTAATAAATCTCACTGACAGCTATATTACATAAAGAGGGCAAGAGTCTTTATAGCCTTTTGCGTAATAAGTAAATATACAGCACAGCCCTCTTTCTTCCAAAAGAATGAGGTCGACTAAAGTCGACCTCATTCTTTCTCCTAATAATATTCTTTATATTTTTTTCAGTACCACTACACGAGTACCAAAACTTCCTGCACCTACATTATAATCCAACGTCATGGTTACTGTCTGGTCACAAGGAGCCACAAAACTGGCTGTTGGGGCGCCGGAACCGATTACATATGGGCCGTCATAAGATGCGTTCCATTTCCATGAAGCGCCAAGGGAAGGCGATCGTGGTACGTTCACCGTATTATTACCGGTATTTACATTTACCACCACCGGGGCTACAGCTACTGGGCTATTCAACACACTTGAAGGGTGATCAAACGAAAAGCTGGTAGCAGAAATTCTTGTAAGTGTAACAACATCACCTGTTATAGAATAGTTCCCGGGTAAAAGAGCTGTTGAAATAACTTCAAAATCTCCTTCGTAGATATCAGGATCGTAAGCGCATATAGCACCGTACCTCGCAAAAAGAGAGTAACCTGGAACGGCAGTAGGTCCCGCACTGGAAGGAATACCTCCAATCGGGAATGCCTCATACTTTCTTCCTCCTTTAATATAGATATCAACAGAAAAATCGTATGTATCTCCTAAAACGACCGGAGCCCCGAAAAGAGTCTCTAGTTCTGTTGTTGTAATACTATAAGATGCGGGAAGAGAGGTAACATTCGCAGCAAACATTTTTACATTAGCACCTGTTCCTCCATTCTTACGTACAACCACGTCCACTTTTTCAGGAGAAATCGATCCTGGTCCATCAAAAAACTCTGATACGGTAAATTTACCTTGAAATGAAGATGGGTTAAGTACGTCAATTGCAGCATTTCCAGTAGGATCAATTTTTGTTGAAACCACAGGAATAGCATCAATTAAGTCTAAGTACTCTTTTTTTATCGGGCCATCATCTTTTGTACACCCTGCAAAAACCAGTACAGCAACCAGCAAAACAGGAGCAAAGATGTTTTTAATTGCGTTTCTTTTCATATTATAAAATAATTTTATTTTTATTATAATATTTCACCATCCTTTTATGGAAGCCAAAATATTTTATATTCGTTTAGTACTTTTTGAGCTGGTGTGTTTCTATTTTGATCTATTTCAGATTGCGGAAATGGTAATGATATAGGATAAGGTGTTCCATTACTTACTGGTCTGTTTCCTTCACCAAGACCACCTGTACCACCAGGCGAATACACGGTTTCTGTAGTACCGCCATTAGCAGGAGCAGGTGTAAACATAACCGGAAATTTCGTTCTTCTGTAATCTGTATAATTGTCTAATGAATTTCCTAACCGAGATATCCATTTTTGTGTCATAATATGTTCGAGTTTGCCTTGATCGTTTGCAGCATCAAACTCATCGAGAACACCTGCTTTATATGTAGTTGTAGCAGCTTGATTCGCTACAGTTGGTACCGCTTGAATGGGTTTAATAAAGGTAGAGATTACATAATCAACCTGAGCAAAAGAAGCGTTCAACGCCGAACTAAAAACAGCTCTTTGATCACCACTCGCAACACCAGCATTAATCAACTCGGCCTCCAGATATAAACGATCTGCATAGGTAAGGGCTCTTTGAGGAGCAGCCCCGGTTCCAGCATTAGCCGCGTTTAATGTTCCGCTACCTGCGTTTATTATAGCACCGCTTTCGTCATCAAAACGACCACCGATAGGGTAAATACCCAATAAAGTATAGGTATTGCTATTCGAACCACCCACACAAGGACTATTAGAGCCAAAAATCAGGGTAATAAATCCACCATCTCTGTAATCCGTACAGTTTTCAGGATTTTGTGAAGGTGTCTTCTGTTTATAGAAATAATAAGGAATGCGGGGATCCACAATATTTGTATTAATGTTTGGATTGTACCCTTTCATAATCTCATATAACCAATGACTAGGAATCTGTCCCCCACGCTGCGCCGCAGAATAGTCGCCGTACCCAGGATATCTATCATCTGTACTTGAAAAAGGGCCAAATGGAAATACAAAACCCTCAGCCTGAGTATTTATTAATGAAGCCGGGGCAGCGAGTAACGCCGTTACCTGTGCTGATACATTTTGCACCAACCTTACCTGAGTGTACAATTTTAATTTGATAGTATTAGCTGCTTTTACCCAATTAGTAGTATTGCCTTTGTAAACCAGATCATCCGCAGATGGTTTAGCCTGTGGGGTAGGGTCTTGTACATTGGCAATGCCTTCATCTAATAAAGCTAATGCTGCTGCATAAATATCTTGCCCTTTATCAAATTTCGCCTCCTTAATTCCTTCCCTAAATTTATTAGCCTCTGTATAGGGCATTTCACCCCATATATCCACCATCATGGTAGCCAAGTAGGCCTTTAATATCTTTCCGATTCCGGCATATACTGTTTGTCCCCCAGTTGTTGCCTGATCGATCAAAACGTCAAGATTTGTAAGTATGCTAAAACCCGTACTCCAAGTACCATTCATACCGCTTGCCTGGATACCATATCTGTTAAATCCACCATATTGCATCAACTGGTGCGTATAAACACCCAATCCATTTCCAACGGTTCCGCCAAGAGCAAACAAACTACCTATTCTTTGCTGACCGCTTGTCAAAAGTGTTGAAACAGGAACAGAAACCGGGTTGTTCACATTTTTATTGACATCCAAAAACTTCTTACATCCGGGCATGAACAGCATCATTGCAACCAGACAAGGAGTTAAAAATAATTTTAGTCGTTTCATAATTTATAGAAATAAAAGTTAGTGTTTTAATTAAAATACTACATTGATATTAATGCCGTATCTTTTTGCACTCGGTGCGCCTGTAATATCAAAACCTTGGGCAGAACTTGTTCCAAAAGAACTAACCTCTGGATCATAATTAGTATGTTTAGGCACACCTGGCGCTAAATACCAAAGATTACGTCCACTTAATGATACATTAATACGATCTACTTTCAATTTACCTAAAACGCTTTTAGGTAAATCATAACCCAGACTAACTTCACGTAAACGGTACACAGAAGCATCATAGAAACTAAACTCACCTGCAGAGTTGGTAGCAAAAGAACTGGCATTAGCTATACCTGCTTGAAAATAAAGATCGTTAGTTGTCATTTTAGTTTGATTGGGAACAGTCTTGCCATCTATCAATAATGGTACATAACGAGGATTGCCATCAGATCCTATTTGTTGAGTGGGGTTACCGTACACCCCTCTGATAACTCTGTTCACTTCTCTGTCTACATTATCCATAGTAACGCCACGACCTAACATACTATTAATTGATTCGGAGTAGAAAAGGCCGCCCTTCGTTATATCAAACAGAGCACTTAAAGTAAAGCCTTTATAAGCAACATTATTAGATAATCCTAGCTTATAGTTTGGTTCTGGCTGTCCTAGGTATTTTTCGCCTGGATTTACAAAAGGCCATCCGCTATTAGGATCAATTAGAACCTCACCATCGTCTGATTTGGCAATCTGGCTGGCCCTAAAGTAATTATATCTCATCCCAGCTTCTAAATATCCCCCAGCATTTGAGTAGCCAGAAATATGAACTCTTTCTAATCCTTCAATAAGACTCTCTACTGTATTGATATTTCTGGTAAAAGCACCCCTTACTTCCCACAACACAGTTTTTGAAACAACTGGTTTCACAGTTAATCCGATTTCCCATCCGGTATTTTTTATCTCACCTAAGTTTGTATAGAAGCTTGAGTACCCAGATGTTATAGGAATGGTTAAAGCATGAATCAGGTTAGTTGTTCTCTTATCATACCAAGTAATTTCAGCATTTACTCGTTGATTAAACAATTGAAAATCAAGACCGGCTTCCAATTCCTGAGTAAACTCAGGAGTAAGATTAACATCATAGGTTGTACCCCCACGCGTTGCCCTTGGTTGACCCAAGAAAGTTGTTGATGATAAACTAAAAACGTCTGTCGAATGAGGATTAGCATCATTTCCTACCTTAGCCCAACCTAAACGCAATTTACCATAATTAAGTACGGTAGAGCGTATATTGAAGGCATCTGTCCAAATAAATGAACCAGAAACTCCGGGATAAAAATAACGAGCATTCTCATAAGGAAGGGTAGAAGTCATATCAATTCTGCCTGCCAAGTTTAAAAAGGCAAAATTCTTATAACCGATTGTTGCATCAGCAAACTGACCTGCTAACCTTCTTTTACTTCTACTATCACCATTGAAAAATTTATTATTAGTATTCATCAAATTATAAATGCCCGGTACTATAAAATCAACCCCATAAACAGCCTGACTACGAGCCGTACGTTGATTCACATCAGTTCCTAACTTAAAATCCAAACTAAAATCACTCCCGATTTTGGGCGTAAAAGAAGCAAATAAAATACTCTGAAGCTCTTGAGTTCTATAAACAGTTTCGGTAATGTTTCCCAACCCGTTATCAGCGCTGCCCAAAGAGCTTTTATCAATAATAGCATCTCTATATAGTGCATATTGATTAATACCTAGAGTGTAGTTAATAGCAATCCATTTATTTACATTGTACGAGGCCCTAAGATTAGCTACTATCCTGTCATCATATGTAGTAATAACATTATGATACGCTCCCCATATAGGGTTGGTGTACTGACCGGTGTTAAAGCCAATTTGATTGCCTTGTCTATCCTCTGTAGGCCAACCGGCTATATCCCAGTTTCTTGCTTGAGTAAACGTTCTTCCCCATCCTGTCAGGAAGTTTTGAACAGCTCCAAAATAGCCGCCTACTTGCTTAGAGCGGGTATAGGCTAAATTAGCCCCTACTGTAAGCTTACCTATTTCTGTTCTTCCACCAGCAGAAAAATTATTCTTAACATAGCTTGTATTCATAATATAGCCTTTCTGGCTAACATTGGAAGCTGTTACATTAAATGTAGTGGCACCCGTTCCGCCATTAACATTTATAGAATTTTCAAAAAGGTTACCTGTGTCAAATAATTTTGCCACGTTATCTGGTGCAGCCTTATAAGGAGCCAGTCCACCTGGAAACAATTCAGGATAAGCTGCATACATAGCAGCCCATGTTCCGGCTGGTATTGAATCAACACCCGAAGAAGAAGCTCTCACTACTCCGCCAGCGGCATTATAGATTACCCCTTTACCAAATCTTGCACCCCAAGATCCATTAGACGATTGGGTTACAAAGTTGGCACCCGCACCATATTCGTTTTGCAAATTAGGGATATTCGCAATTTTTTCAACGCTATAGCCTGATCTAACATTAACCGTTAAGGCCTTGGCACCTTTTTTTCCACTACCTGATTTTGTAGTGATTAAAAGCACTCCGTTAGCAGCTCTGGAACCATATAAAGAGGCGGCAGCAGCTCCTTTTAATACACTCACAGCTTCAACATCATTCATATCCAGGTTATTCAAGCTGGTACCAGAAGCTCCGCCACCAGAAAATGCGCTGCCGGCTCCCACTTCAACATTACTATAAGGAACTCCATCCACCACAATTAATGGTTGCGTGGCTAAACCAATAGATGCCACCCCACGAATCTGTATCCGGCTTGAGGCCCCTGGAGCACCTTGCCCTACTCTGATATCAACACCCGGTACTTTACCTTGTAAACTTCTCAATACATCGGGTTCCGATCTCTGTAAAACAGAATTAGGATCAACTTGAGATACAGCATAACCAATCGATTTTTGTGAACGTTTAATACCTAACGCCGTTACAACAACTTCGCTAAGATCGCTCACAGGTTCTAAGTTGGTAGTAATTGTATTACTACTTGTAACTTTAACCTCATGGGTTACATAACCTGTAGCACTAATAACTAGCGTTTGGCCAGTTTGTGCTTCGATTCTAAAATTACCAGCTTCATCCGCCGAAGTTCCACTCTGTGTTTCTTTTACCTGTACACTGGCAAAAGGAATGGGGGCTCCATTAGGCATCAATACCTTACCGGTAATCGTTCTTTGTGCTAATAATTGCCCTGCGAAGAGCAGGAATGCAGTTAGCATTGCTAACAGTTTTCTCATGTGCATGTAGTTTTAATGTAGTGAATAGCCTTTACCCTAAAAGGGATAATGTGCAATAATATGTTAATTTTCGAATATTCCGATCTTTTTTCTCAAACTAAAATCGCCGATTATTTGTGTTTAAAACCGAAAAAAAAGAAAATTAACCATTTGCCCTATTTACAAAGACATTAAGAAATAAATAACGCTGCATGAAAATGTTAAAAAACAGAATTTTTCTGTAGGCGTCTTTAGACAAGAGCTAGAGCGCTCAATATAATTATACGGCTCTTGAAGTTTATCCAGCCTTATTATATATCACTATCTGCAAATAAAAAGTTCAGATTCGCATCACTTCTTTCCTATACTGATTAACAGTGCCGGTAGCAGCACAAGGTTAGTTACTGTGGCTGTTACAAGAGTAAGAGAAGTGAGCCATCCAAGTGCCTGAGTGCCGCCAAAGCCGCTAAAACTGAATATGATAAAGCCGGCAATCAAAACCATGGAGGTATAAATAATACTAATACCGGTACTATGAATGGTCTCTATGACAGTCGCTTTCTTATCAAACTGCTGCCGCGACAATTCTTGTTTGTAATTAACGAGAAAACGAATAGTGATGTCAATAGCAATGCCCAGTGCTACACTAAACACCAATACGGTGGATGGCTTTAGGGGAATGCCTACCCAGCCCATGACACCCGCCGTAATAGCCAAGGGTATTATATTCGGTATTAAAGAACAGATAAGAATTTTAAATGATTTAAACAGATATAGCATACACAACGCTATCAACAGGAAAGCCCAAAAAATACTTTCCTTTAATCCATTTATTATAAAACTACTTCCCTCTAAGAAAGTAATACTGGTACCTGTAAGCTGCACCGTATATTTTTCGGCAGGAAAAAGTTGATTGGCTTTTTGTTGCACACTATCTAATATAGCAGGCAATTCCACGCTCCCTACATCCGCCATATTTATACTAACCCTCGCCTCTTGACGGCCACTATCCATAAAAGAAGAAACCAATTTGCTGAATGAGTTATTTGATGGCTCCTCATCTCCCTTAAAACGTAAGTATTGCGCCATTGCCGGTAAGTCAAACTGGCTGGGCATACTATAACTCGTACTATCTCCTTCAAAAAAGGCTTGCTTTGCAAACTTTAACCCCTCGACTATACTTAGAGGCTTCGCAATGCCGGGAATGGTTTGCATATACTGGGACAATGAATCAATTTTCTTCAATCCTTCCAAATCACGTATAATGCCCGCCTTGCTATTCGTACGAACCAACATTTCCAGCGGCATTACCCCTTTAAAATTCTTTTCAAAAAATTTCAAGTCTGTATAAATCTTATCTGTTTTCGGCAGATCATCTACTATAAATCCTACACTTTTTAACCTTGCTATGCCCACCACAGAAAATACAATCATCGCAATTGATAATCCATAAATGAGTTTTCTGTGATTTAATGACCAATGTTCTAATCGATCAAGCCAGCGATTTAAGCGAGGATTAGTAAGGTACTTTGTATGCCGCGACTTGGGGGCAGGAAGCAGGCTTAGCGCTGCAGGAATTAATATCAGCGAAACAAAGAACAGCGCCATAATGTTAATACCCGCCACTACGCCAAACTCTTTAAGAATAGCACTCTTTGTCAAAGCAAATACAGCAAATCCAATGGCAGCAGCCAAATTACAAAACAGTGTAACAATTCCCATGCGCCCTACCATTGTGATGAGTGCTTCTTTCCTGTCGCCGGTTTCGTTGTAAGCGGTGTGGTATTTATTTAAAAAATAAATACAATTAGGTATCCCTATTACTACAATTAATGGCGGGATAAGTGCATTCAGTAAAGTGATTTTATATCCTAATAAATGAATAGTACCCATACTCCATACTACACCTATAATTACAACTGCCAAGGATAACAGTGTAGCACTTACTGAACGAAAAAACAATAACAGAATAAGCGCTGACAACACAACGGAAGCAAACAAAAACCATTTCATCTCGTCTGCAATACGTGTAGATAGCTCCGTACGAATAAGAGGAAGCCCGCTTAGATAAACTTCTTCACCAGATTTCTTCTGGAAGGACTCTACTACCTTTCTTATATCCGCTACTACAACATTTCGTCTTTGTGAATTGAGTACTTTTTTATCAACGCTTACACCCATCAGCCAGGCTTGCTCATCAGGATTATACAAAAGCCCTTTGTAAAAAGGAAGGCTGAGAAATATATTTTTACTGCTGTCCAGCTCTGCTTGCGTAAGCGACTTGTCTCCAAATATTGCAACAGCATTTAACTTTTCAGTTACGGAATCGCGTACAAGATTTACGGAAGAAGGGATGGCTATTATATCCACCACACCATCCACTTGTTTTAACTCGCGATAAAGACTTGCATAGTTATTGAAAAAATTTTCTTTAAAAAATTGGTCGGTTTGCACTCCCACTACTACAAGGTTTCCATCCTGACCATATTTATTCTTAAACTCATCGTATGCCTTACTCGCAGGATGGTTTACTGGTATAGCTCTTGTAAATTCATAGCTCAGCTGCACTTTCGCGGCATGATATGCCATGAATGCAGTAATAGCTACTAAAACTATAAGCAAAGGCCAACGATTGGCAAGAATAAACTGTCCGGTTTTACGCCACATATTTTGTTGTTAAACAACTATCTTTTTGATAGTTTATAAAGGGGCAAGCGGTGCAAAGAAACAGAAAATGATTAACCTTCCCAACAAAAGCCCAATTAGAAAAACACTTCCAGTAATTTTGACGAATAATGCCTGACAAGCTTTTTCATACAAAAGGAATTGTATTACGGTCGATAAAATATGGTGAAACAAGTATTATCGCCACTGTTTTTACAGAGCTATTAGGTAGCCAATCCTATCTTATCAATGGCGTGCGCTTAACGGGTAAAAAGGCAAGTGGAAAAGCTAATCTTTTTCAGCCGGTAGCCCTGCTGGATATGGTAGCTTATCATAATGAACTCAAACAATTACAGCGACTCAAAGAGTATAAATGGGGCTACCTGTATCAACATATTTTCTCCGATATAAAAAAAAATGCCGTAGCACTTTTTATGATCGAGCTACTGGGCAAGTGTTTGAAACAACCGGAAGCCAACCCGGATCTTTTTCATTTTTGCGAAGATGTTTTTATTCATCTTGACAAAGCTGATAGCCACATTGCGGCTAATTTTCCTTTATTTTTTGCCATTCACCTCCCCGTTTTTTTCGGCTTTCGCATTTCACCCCCCTCAACTACTCTATATAATAATGCAGACACACCTATATATCTCGATTTACTAGAGGGGACTTTTAGCCAGGATGAGCCTACTCATATTAATTTTTTAGACACCCGTCATTCTCTTATCATAGCCAACCTGCTTCGTGTACAACAGCCACATGAGTTAGCCTCTATTCAACTTAATCAGGAAACAAGACGTACTCTTTTACAAGCTCTCGAAAAATTCTATGCATTGCATATACAGGATTTTTTCACGATGAAAACATTGCCGGTATTGAAAGCAATTCTTAGCTGATATTACACTATTCTTTTCACCTGTTGCAAGTCTTCACTCATTAAGATAACACCCGGTTGCTTGCCTTTTGTAAAACTGCCCAACTGATTATCCATTTGCAGTGCTTGGGCACCATTGCTGGTAGCCCATCGTAATACCTTTTCCTTTTCAATGGATGGAAAATTTTTCAAAATAATATTAATCTCATTCAGTATGCTAAGTGTATGATTTGATGCGAGGCTATCTGTGCCCAATACGATTGTACTATCCTGTTGGATAAATAAATCAACCGGAGGCAGTAATCCAGAAATGTATTGATTAGCCCCAGGACATAGACACCAATGTACATTAGCAATTTGTTGATTTTGCGTAGCTATAATATCTTCTTCGAGAGTATGTACATTATGTACCAATAGGAGTGATTGCTCCGGTAAAAAATATTCCAGCATTGTTTGCAAACTTGTTTTCCCGGAAGGAACAAAGGAGGAGAAGTCTAGCCCTATCTTTTTATAGAAATCTATAAACTCGCCGCTACCTTTTTGAAACAATTCGTTTTCACCAGCTGATTCTTGGTTATGCATGGTCAAAAGCTGATTGCCGGGATGATGGATTATTTTTTCTAATAATAATGTAGCTACAGAATAAGGAGCATGTGGAACTATTGAACTTGCCTCCACAGTTTGAAGGTCGTCGAACGATTTCAGTAAAGCAAGTCCTTCTTCAAACCGTTTTGTGGCCATTCCCGGTACAAACCCTGTTACCTCAATAAAATTGTGGTATTTTATCCGCCCCTTTCGTTTCTGGGAAAATGTATAGTCCGTGTTACAAATATCTCCTACTGCTACTATGCCTTTTTCCCACATTTCATTTTCTGCTAACGCAATCGCCTCCAGTATTTTCTCTCCCACCTCACCTCTTTCCATCATTACTTGTTGCAGGAAAACCGGCAGCCCTGTATGCTCAGCTATTTTTCCTTGCATATGGCTCAGCTCCAAGTGGCAGTGGCAATTAATAAAACCAGGGCTTACTATCCCGTCATAGTAAGCAATATCCTCTCCCGCTTCGGTTTTGGGTATAATTGCTTCTACTATCCCTGCTTCTGTAAACACCAATACATACTCGTCGTTTAGCATTCGAAATCCGTCAAATAGCTGCGGCGCACTTATTTTTTTAAAAGCCATTACTACAAAATTCAAGTTTCAAAATCCAAAATCCAAGTTTCAAATCGCTAATTTTGCCGCCAATTTATTTCTAACCCGAAAGGGTACAGTATATGCTAGACAGACTAGAAGCTATAAAAGCAAGATTTGACCAATTAGGAGTGGCGCTTACCAATCCTGAAATTGTAGGCAACAATAGAAAGTTTGCCGAAATAAGCAAGGAGTATCGCAGCCTTGAAAAAATCGTCGTGTCTTATACTGAGTATAAAAAAATATTGGATGATATTGCTTTTTATAAAGAAGCATTGAACGGAGATGATGAAGAATTAAGAGAACTTGCTAAACTCGAAGCTCCGGAATTAGATGAAAAAAAAGAAAAAGCAGAAAGTCATATCCGCCAGCTTTTAATACCTAAAGACCCGCAAGATGAAAAGAATGCCATATTAGAAATACGAGCCGGTACCGGCGGAGATGAAGCCAGCCTTTTTGCAGGTGACCTGCTCCGTATGTATATGCGGTATTGCGAACGCAAAGGCTGGAAAGTAGCCGTACTTTCCGAAAACGAAGGCACTGTAGGGGGTTACAAAGAAGTGCAACTGGAGGTAAACGGAGATGATGTGTACGGCGTTTTAAAATTTGAAAGTGGCGTGCATCGTGTACAGCGGGTGCCAGATACAGAAACCAGTGGACGTGTGCATACATCCGCGGCAACCGTAGCCGTAATGCCGGAAGCAGAAGAAGTAGACTTTGAACTCAACCCGGCGGACGTAAAAATGGAAACTGCCCGAAGTGGTGGTGCTGGTGGACAGAACGTTAACAAAGTTGAAACCAAAGTAATGCTGACGCATATCCCTACCGGCACGGTGGTGGTGTGCCAAACGGAGCGATCGCAGTTGGCCAACAGAGAAAAAGCGATGCAAATGCTGCGTACTAAATTGTACGAAGAACAAGTGCGCAAGCAGGAAGATGAAATAGCTCGTCATAGAAAAAGCTTGGTAAGTACAGGAGACCGCAGCGCCAAAATAAGAACCTACAATTTTCCACAAGGTAGAGTTACCGATCACAGAATTGGCCTTACCGTATATAACCTGGATGAAGTACTCAATGGCGGTATCCAGGAGTTTATTGATGCGTTACAGTTTGCCGAAAACGCAGAAAAAATGGCCACACAAGCTTCTTCCTAAAAAAGATGTAATTTTTTAGTGGGTTTCCTTAACGCCAAGACTATTTCAAGCGTCATTGGTGAATAAAATTGTTTCCCCAACTTTAAAAAACCTAAAATGTTAGATCAAATTTCAGCACTTGTAAGAGAATACGGACAAAAAACGGTTGTAGACAACTCTGCTATACCCGATAGCGAGAATAATCAAATTCTTGCTGAAGCTACCCATACAATTACCGGAGGTATGCAAAATATGCTGGCTGGCGGCGGCTTGCAGGATATTATTTCCATGTTTACTGGTAATAACAATCAAAATGGATCGCAAAGCAGCAACATTGCAGGATTATTAAAAAATCCTATAGTAAGCATGATGATTGGCCATTTGATCAACAAGCTTGTTTCTAAATATAATGTATCTCCTTCTCAGGCCAGCAATATCTCTAACCAACTGATACCCGAAGTGCTGACAAACCTTATTGGCCGCACCAACAATTATGAGGCGGAAAATGATGCTTTTGATTTTAATGACCTGATTGGTTCATTAACTGGCGGTCAAACAAGCAATACTCAATCCTCCTCTGGCGGATTTGATTTTCAAGGGCTGTTAAAGCAGTTAACGGGTGGCGGTAATTCCGCTTCCGGTTTTGACCTACAAGATATAATTCAACAAGTTACCAGTGGAGCACAAGAAAGACAAGCCGAAAGAGCAAAGAATAATGGCAGAGGGCTGACCGATCTTATAAAAGGCTTCTTTAACTAATTTTTTTGACTGCTACGCAAGGTTGGGCAAATAAATACGTCTAATTTGTTGTAGGTGGGTTGATTTATGTGTAACTTGAAGAGAAAAGTTCTTTTTACCTGTTTTGAGCTTTTAAAAGTTCATTAACAGTAAATAAAAATAAATGGCAATAAATTTGCACTACAGTATTTAAGAATAATAGTAACGTAATTATAAAACAGTCAATTTTCTCATAAGCA
>CAZPPM010000054.1:0-20882 GCA_964588445.1 uncultured Citrobacter sp. | reverse complement strand
CAGGTACTAAGGAAATTGTCCTTACCGGTATAAATCTTGGCGATTTTGGCAAAGGTCCCGATGGTGCCGGTGTTACCATTGGCATTCATCAAAGAGAAGAAAGTTTTTTTGAACTGATACAGGCATTAGAAAAAGTAAAAGGAATTGAACGCTATCGCATTTCTTCTATTGAGCCCAACCTGTTGACGAATGACATCATAGCTTTTGTAGCCAATAGTGATAAGTTTATGCCGCATTTTCATATTCCACTGCAAAGCGGCAGCAATACTGTATTGGGCATGATGCGCAGACGGTATAAGCGAGAACTCTATGCCGAGCGGGTAGCCCTGATAAAAAAATTAATGCCGCATTGCGCCATTGGTGTAGATGTAATTGTAGGGTTTCCCGGAGAAACAGATGAGTATTTTAAAGAAACGTTTGACTTCCTCCATTCATTAGACATAAGCTACCTTCACGTATTTACGTATAGTGAAAGAACGAATACACATGCGCTTTCCCTGCAACCGATAGTGCCTATTCCTGTGCGCAATGAAAGGAACAAAACACTGCGCAACCTTTCGTATATGAAAATGCAATACTTCACGCAGCAACATAACGGGGAAACAAGAAAGGTTTTATTTGAAAGCAGTAATAAAAACGGAATGATGGAGGGTTATACCGATAACTACATCCGCATTAGTACTCCCCATCGTTCTGAATGGGAAAACCAGATAATCGACTGGAATTTGTAATTTTTATTAACCCGGCGCTAGTAATACTATCAGAATTTGCTTGCGTCTCACTCTTGTACTTTCTGTACGCTACTCAGCTATTATTTTTTTCTTCTAAGATTTTTTCGCCAATCCTGATGGTTTTTCTCTATACCGGAAAAGTCTAATAACTCATTAATAACTTTTTTAAGGGCAGAGCTATCGGGATGACAATTCATATAATCAACATATCGATACTTTTCTGGAGTGGCTACTTCCAACAAATAACCACCTGCATGCATACTCTCACCTACACAACGAGCATCTTTAATCGGCATCGTCCAATAACCAGAGTTATTTATTTTTTGAACAAAGTCAGTATATCGCTTCCGCGAAATTGGAACAGAACGCGTTACGAAACTAAAATTACTGTCATTAAAATCGTAAACAGTCTTTTCGTATTCGCGAAAATTTTGAAAAGAAATTGCATCTGGGTATATTGAATTAACAGAATCTCTAAATAACTCTGCCACACTTATACCTCGATGAATTTCTAACAAGAGATATTCATTAATGAATATTATATTTCTTCTGATTGTCGAATCTAATTCCTCAATGTCTCTTCGAAGCATGGTATATCCAGAGACAAGTTCTTTAACAACCATTTTTTCATTCGTAAGCGTCAAAATTGCAGAATAATAATCTAGGCCATCGGCAAAATATACGAGTCTGTAAATAGGCTGCTGCGGTGAAGAAAAACTTAAATTATTTTCTTTAAAACTATTAAAATAACAAGCGTCTCGACTGGCAATCCGAAAAGAATCATATTTTAAAAAACTGTCCCGTAAAGGGTATGCATAAAAATGTGCGTTGTCTTTGCTTGGCACCCAATTGTCTTTGGGGGAATTATTACAATAGAAAGACAACACTGCTATGATTATCCACAAGCAACCAATTCTCATACCAAAATAGTTAGGCAGGCAACTAGTAAAAAAATATTCTGTGGAATGTACTGGATTCGAACCAGTGACCCCTACCATGTCAAGGTAATACTCTAACCAACTGAGCTAACATTCCGAAGGCGCAAAATTAACGATTTTATCTACACCGTTTATTTACACCCACCATGCAACTTTTTACCTCCTGAATTGTCTTTTATAAAGAACTATGAAAAAGTATCAGGCTACCATACAATTTGAAATGCAGGATGACTTTACCGAACTCATTCCTCCGCACCGCACCTATATTAATTATCTTATCACTAAAGAAATTGTAGACCAATATGTGGTGAGTATGGAAACACAAACAGTATGGATTACCTTAAATGCCACTTCTAAAGAACAGGTGGAAAAACTATTGAAAAAATCTCCTCTTTATAAATTCTGGACGTATACTATTCATGAACTGTTTGTATGGGACGGACAACATTATCGCTTACCCGCTGTACAACCCAATTAAAGTTTATACCGCAGTTCTTACACAACAGCCGCACTATTCTTTACTAGCAAGCTATATTGATTGCTTATATTTATAACAAATAAGTTTTCCTGATGAAATGGACAATCCTCTCATTGCTTACGCTTTTTAGTTTTTGCAGTTCGTCCCGCCAGCCAGATACGAGTCATAACCCTGAAGTAGCTGGTATTAAAACAGGCGCGGATCAAACAGAAAAATACCTGCCGCTGCTAAAAGGAAAACGTGTAGCCATAATGGCAAATCCTACTACCATAATTGGCAAAAAACATTTAGTGGATAGCCTTCAAAGTCTGGGTGTAAATATTGTCAAAGTCTTTGGCCCGGAACATGGTTTTCGTGGTAATGCCAGCGCCGGTGTAAAAATTGCTGACGAAACAGACCCCACTACCGGTATACCTATCATTTCATTGTATGGCGGCAAAAACAAGCCAACGAAAAAAGAAATGGCCGATGTAGATATCTTGATTTATGACCTGCAGGATGTGGGTGTTCGGTTTTATACCAACATCAATGCATTATCAAGGCTTATGGAAGCCTGTGCGGAAAGTAACAAGGAAATGCTCATCCTCGATCGACCCAACCCGAACGGTTACCTGATTGATGGGCCTATTTTGGACATGAAATATAAATCCGGCATTGGCATGTTTCCCATTCCTATGTCTCACGGACTTACTGTGGGTGAATTTGCCCAAATGGCAAACGGCGAAGGATGGCTGAAAGATAAGGTACAATGCAAGATCACCATTATCCCCGTAGCCAATTATGATCATGACATGTCGTACACACTTCCGGTGCAGCCGTCGCCTAACCTGAATACACAACAAGCAATAATGCTATATCCTTCGACCTGTATGTTTGAAGGTGTTTATCTTAATCACGGTCGCGGTACTTACTTTCCCTTTGCCGTATTAGGAAGCCCGGAGTTAAAGGGCAAGTATGAGTTCTCTTACACGCCCACCGCTATAAAAGGTATGGCAGAGACGCCTTTATTTATGAATCAGATTTGTTACGGCCTCGATCTCCGTCATTACGATGTAGAGCAGTTGAGAAAAAAGAAGCAGATAAATTTTGAATGGATCATAGAACTTTATAAAGCGCATCCGCATAAGGAAAAGTTTTTCGACTCCAAGCTTAGCAACCAGATGGGAAAAATAGAGAACCTCATTGGTTGCGGATTGTTTCGCCAACAGATTATTGATGGCGTTCCCGAAAATGAAATAAGAGCCGGTTGGGAAGCGGGCTTGAATGCTTATAAGCTTATGCGCAAGAAATATTTATTGTACCCGTAAATTGTGCGTATAGCAAGAATTTAAGGCTACTTATCCAAGTGATGACTTGCTGAGTATAGAATGTAGAAATAATACATGGTCTAAAACGAAGAAAGGTTCTGGCAAATACCAGAACCTTTCTCTTGTCTGTGGGAGTTGACGGGCTCGAACCGCCGACCCTCTGCTTGTAAGGCAGATGCTCTGAACCAACTGAGCTAAACTCCCTTATTTTTAAACGGATTGCAAAGATAAGGGTGAATAGCTTTTTGCCAAATTTTTTTAGCTTTTTTCTTTTTCTATCTGGCTGATAGTTAAAAGATTTCTTTTACGTTGATTCTAAATGCGTATTTGCTTTGTAAGCCGCATTTTAGTTTTTACTTTTGTGCTTCAGTCTACATGAGCATAAAAAATTCCATACAAACAGATAGCCGCGAAGAAACAGACGTATTAACACTTGACGACGAAGGATGTACCCTTATCGTGTGGAACGATGATGTAAACACCTTTGACTGGGTAATTGAAACCCTGATGGAAGTATGCGGCCACACACATGAGCAGGCAGAGCAATGCTCCCTGCTGATTCATTTCAAAGGCAAATGCGCCGTAAAAAAAGGCGGTTACGAAGAGTTGAAATCCATGTGTGATGCCATCACCGACCGCGGCATAGGGGCTACGGTTGAAACCCTCGCGGGCTAATAACCCTTCCCGGCATGTCACTTTTTGTAGTAGATAAAGAATTGTACTTTCCGCCTGTGCATCTGATAGATGAAGATGGTTTGTTGGCAATTGGCGGCGACCTATCTCCCGAACGATTATTACTAGCTTATCGAAACGGCATTTTTCCCTGGTACGAGGGAGAATATATTTTATGGTGGGCTCCCGATCCACGTTTTGTCCTATTCCCACATGAATTAAAAATAAATAAAAGTGTAAAGCCCTTACTGAAGCGGCGTGAATTTACATTCACTACTAACAAAGCTTTTCCGGAAGTAATCCGGCATTGCAAAACAATTCCCCGCAAAGACCAGCAAGGAACCTGGATAACGGATGAAGTAGAGCAGGCTTATATTCACTTACATGCTCTTGGTTATGCGCACAGCGCAGAGGTTTGGAATAATGATGTATTGGTTGGGGGTTTGTATGGGATACGCCTCGGTAAAGTTTTCTTTGGAGAAAGCATGTTTAGCCTGCTTCCTAATGCCTCCAGGTATGCATTCATCAGTTATGTTCAGCAGTTGGTACAGGAAGGCGTAGAACTTATCGACTGTCAGGTGTACACACCTTATCTTGAAAGTATGGGTGCCCGTATGATCCCCGGAACAGCCTTTCAGCAGTTATTAAAAGAATGGATCGATTAAATATTAAAATCTTGTTCCCAGATAATGAGGTAGCATTTGCCGCCAGGTAGGCCAGTCATGCGTCCATTCAGCACCCCATATATCCAGTTCATACCATATTCCTTTATCATATAGTTGGCGGGCAAAGTTTCCACTGGCTGCCGGATCTTCATAGTTGCCGCTCCCTGTAAGGATATGAATATGCTGGCTTGATCGTATTTGCTCCAGCAAATAATGATCTGTCAAATTAGGTATATAATGCGCCGGGCTATTGAAGTATACATTATCGTCATAATGCCCTTTTGTATATTCCGTCAAATTATAAACTCCGCTCATCGCCATTACACCATTAATTAGATCGGGGCGCTTTAAAAATAAATTCATGCTATGCAACGCGCCAAACGATGCACCGCAGGTAATAATAGGCGTTTCCCAGCTCGACGTATTTTTAATAAAAAGAACTACTTCGTTATATACATAATCATTCCATTGCTGGTGTCTTATGGATTTTTGCCAAGGATCCATATTATTATTCATCCAGCTTTCATTATTGATGCTGTCGATAGAATATACTTTCACTTTACCTGTGTTAATAAAAGGCGCCAACGAATCTATTAATTGAAATCTTTCATATTCTAAATAATCAGCAGCAGCTGTTGGCACTAATAACAAGGCAAAGCCATAATCTCCATAAGAAGCAATAGGCATTTCTTTTTGTAAAGAAGGGCTATACCAAGAGCTTAACTCTCTTTTCATATTTCAACAGTTTAAAAGATATTAGTAAAATAAAACAATAAAATTTAGTTATCGAACTAAAAAAAAAGCTGACCGCATTTCACAATAACAGTAATCTCTTTATAAAAAAATCTAATTTGATAATTGTCAAGATTTACAACTTATTAAGCCGAATGTTCCTACAGAAAATTACTAATATAATATTAATTATTATATTCAACTCACAATCGTTATCCTGATTTTTCAAAAATTTCTTTTTCTTGAAAACGGATGAGGTAAGAGTAAAGTCTGACATTATTTTATCTTGATCGTTTTATTTATTTCTTATGGCGGAGAAAATAAAGATTATTTTGGCAGATGATCATCAGCTTATGAGGAAATCATGGGGTATGCTGCTCATGGAAAATAATAATTTTTTGGTAATAGCAGAATGTAACAATGGTGAAGAAGCCATTGAAAAAACAGCAGAGCTTCATCCTGATATTGTATTACTGGATATAAATATGTCGCCCATTAATGGATTTGATGCTACTAAAATAATTACACAACAGTGTCCGGATACTAAAATAATAGGCCTCTCCTCCAACACTCATTTTGGTTATGCACAAAAAATGATTGGCCTCGGCGCTAAAGGTTATATGACCAAAACCTCTTCGCTGGAAGAACTCACACATGCCATATTTGAAGTATATAATAATAAGGAATATTTATGTAAAGAAGTACAGGATAGCCCTTATTTGCAATAGCAACTTTATTGCATCTCCATACAATTTCAACCCTACACTGATAAAGCTGTTTCCTTTTAAAAAACTACCCAAAAAAGGCTTTTAGATGTTTGTTTCTTGTTATTCGTAAAAGCAGGTAAATTTGCGGCCTTATGGAACTGAGTAAAAACTTTGAGCATCAGGCGGCAGAAAATCATTGGTATCAGCATTGGCTTACTAAACAGTACTTTACCAGCACTCCCGATGCGCGGGAGCCTTATACAATCGTTATCCCCCCTCCCAATGTAACAGGTGTATTACACATGGGCCATGGGCTGAACAATACTATCCAGGACATTTTGATTCGACGAGCCCGCATGCAGGGTAAAAATGCCTGCTGGGTACCCGGTACCGACCATGCTTCCATTGCTACGGAAGCCAAAGTGGTACAAATGCTACGCGAAAAGGGTATCACCAAATCCTCTCTTAGCCGAGACGAGTTTTTACGCTACGCCTGGGAGTGGAAGGAAAAATATGGCGGTATCATTTTACAGCAATTAAAAAAACTGGGCTGTAGCCTTGACTGGAGCCGTACCAGTTTTACAATGGATAGCGATTATTATAAAGCCGTAATTCATGTATTTGTTGACCTGCATAAAAAAGGCCTAATCTACAGAGGGAAAAGAATGGTGAACTGGGATCCTGCAGGACAAACAGCATTAAGTGATGAAGAAGTAATTTTTAAAGAAGTTGACTCTAAACTCTATTTTGTAAAATATCTTTTAGCTGATGCTAGCGGCAGTATTACTGTTGCCACTACCCGGCCAGAAACTATTTTGGGCGACGTCGCTATTTGTGTTAACCCTGCTGATGAGCGCTATTCTTCTTTTATAGGTAAAGAAGTGATTGTGCCTATTATCAATCGCAAGATTCCGATCATTGCCGACGAGTATGTTACTACCGATTTTGGAACCGGTGCCTTAAAAATTACTCCTGCGCATGATAAGAACGATAATATGCTGGGGGCAAAACATCAATTAAAAGCAATTGATACATTGGATACAACCGGAAGGTTTACCACAGTTGAACTGGAAGAAGAACTACTCTCTCCTCAGGTAACAGCCTATAATGGAATCGATCGTTTTGAGCTACGCAAAAAAATAGCGACCGACATAGAAGCCATCGGGCAGTTAGAAAAAACAGAAGAATATAAAGGACAAATAGGCACCAGTGAACGTACCGGTGCTGTAATAGAAAGCAAACTCTCCATGCAATGGTTTATTGACATGGAAAAGTTTTTACAAAAAAATCCGCAGGTATTGGAGTCCGTAATGGACGATAGCATCACCTTCTACCCTTCCAAATTAAAGAATACGTATAAGCATTGGCTGGAAAATATTAAGGACTGGTGCATCAGTCGCCAGCTATGGTGGGGACAGCGCATACCAGCGTGGTATGATGAAGACGGAAATGTATTTGTCGCTACAACAGAAGATGAAGCAAAAGCGCTGAGTAAACAACAACGCGGAGCCGATACTACATTAACACAAGATGAAGATGTATTGGACACCTGGTTTTCTTCCTGGCTATGGCCTATGGAAGTATTTAAAGGTATCAGCAAGCCGGGTAATGCCGACCTTAACTACTACTATCCATCTACCACGCTTGTTACCGGACAGGATATCATTTTCTTTTGGGTAGCCCGTATGATCATGGCGGGATATGAGTATAAACAAACGCCTCCTTTTAAAGATGTTTATTTTACCGGTATGGTAAGAGATAAGCAAGGGCGTAAAATGTCGAAGCAGCTCGGCAACTCCCCCGACTTATTGGAAATGATTGATAAAGATGGTGCCGATGCAGTACGTTTTGGTGTGATGATCGCTTCTCCTGCAGGCAATGATTTAATGTGGGATCAGGCAGGTAATGAGCAAGGCAAATTTTTTATCAATAAAATATGGAATGCACTCAAGCTGGTAAAAATGTGGGAAGGTCGTCAAGCGAAAACAGCTCCCAATAGTGACTTTGCTATTGTATGGTTTGAAAACCGATTGGCCGAAGTAAAACAACAGGTAAACGAGCAGTTTAAAGATTTCCGCTTGAGCGAATCGTTGAAAACAATTTACTCCCTTATCTGGGACGACTTCTGTAGCTGGTACTTAGAATGGGTAAAACCCGGTTACGAACAACCTATCAATGAAAACGTGTATTCCAAAACGATTAGCTTCTTTGAGGAGTTAATGCAATTACTACACCCATTTATGCCGTTTGTTACGGAAGAAATATATCACCAACTTCGGGAGCAGAACAATGACCTTACCGTAAAACAACTGACAGAACCCGTCGCTCTCGCTACACTTCCTTTACAGCAAGGAGTATTGTTAAAAGAAATCATAACCGGACTTAGAGATGCTCGCAATAAAGCACAGCTCAAGCCTAAGGACACCGTAAAACTACACATACTGGCTTCTGACAAGCAGCTATATAATAACATTGAAGCTATCTTAGCCAAACAGGTAAACGCAGAAAGTATTGGCTTTACAGAAGAACCCATTGCCAACTGTATTAATGTAGTGATTCAAAAAGATAAATTTTTTATTGAAACAACCCTACCACTTGATACAAGTTCGCAGAAAGAACAGCTATTGAAAGATCTCGACTACCAAAAAGGGTTTTTGGTGTCAGTTGAAAAGAAATTGAGCAATGAGCGATTTGTGGCTAATGCAAAACCTGAGGTAGTAGCACTGGAACAAAAGAAAAAAGCCGATGCCCAAGAAAAGATAAAAGCTATAGAAGAAGCATTGGCTACTCTGTAAAAAAACTATAATGTCTTATTCTGGTCGCTATTTATACATGGTGCTACCCTACCTACTATTAGGTATTATCTACTGGCCGGTATTTGTTGCTGACTATGCCTATCTTGACGAAGCTCATCAGCTATGGTATAATCAAGATGATTCCAACTTTGCAATGTTTGCAACGCAGGGGCGTTTTATTACCGGTTGGATTATTGAGTATTTATTTGACAGCACTAACACCGTTACAGAACTTAAAATAATACGCATCCTTTCTCTGATAAGTGGTTTTGCCGCTTTAGCTGTTTGGCAATATTGTATCCACTCCTGGAATAAGCTGCTAAATCTTCCTCCTTTTGTTATTTTCTTTTCAACACTATTCTTTATTTGTTGCCCTTCCTTTGCCATCTACATTGGTTGGGCCTCTTGTGTAGAAGTTTTTATAGGTTGTATGGCTGCATTGTTGGCTGGTCATTTATTGTTTATGAGTATCTATCAACAAGACGACCACATTTCTATTCCCTCTTACAAAATCCTAGTTATTGCAACTCTTTCACTTACTTCTTTATTTGTTTACCAAATCTGTTATGGTGCATTTTTACTTCCCTTTTTATTGCACTTTATTTTCGTAAAGAGAAGTATTCACAAAAAGCTCATTATATCGATTCTCTTTTATATTCTCCTTCTCGGCATTTACTACTTATTATTTAAATATTCACTGAAGTTTTTTTCACTTACTGCTGCTGACAGAACTGGCATAAGCACCAATCCATTGGAGAAATTATCCTTTTTTATTTCACATATACTTTCGCAAGCATTTAGTTTCAATTTTCTCTATAATTTAAGAGGGATTTTTTCTCAGGCTTTTTATCCGATAGCCGCATTGATTTTTTTGATTATACTATATTCATCTTCCGGTAAAAACAAGCGATCTTTTTTCACTACTATCCTTGTATTTTTTTTACTCGTTGCCTTAATTAGCATACCGCTTCTTATAGCAAAAGAAAGTTTCGCTTCTTACAGAACCATTTTTATCGCTTCACTGGCCGTATCCACTACTATGTTTGGTTTAGTGTATCAATGTTTTCAAAAGAAACTATACAAGAATATTTTCACTATTAACTTGAGTATAATAATTCCAGTTGTTGGTTATTATAATTTTCACCATCAGTTTGTGAATCCTCTCTGGATCGAATATAAATTATTACGTAGCGAAATAAACACCTGGAAGGTCAATGCAGGAGATACGGTTTTATTCATCCGTCCTCAAGAAGAAGCTTTTACAAAACGTTTTAATGTGAATGTTTATAAAGATGAATTTGGACTTCCTTCTACTTATAAAGACTGGGTACCCGAACCCTTGATTCGTCAAATAGTTTTTGAAAAAACAAAAGATCGATCGCTAGCCCAATCATTATATATTCAGCATTATCTACTAAAAGACGCTCCAGCAACAAAGATCACAAGCAATCATTTTTTAGACATGAACCAGTTGCTTCAACGCTAAGTTTACCGCGGTATAATATTCACCGGCATAATAAACTCCACTACAGGAACACCTTTTTGCCCCGAATAAAAATCTCTATCTAATAAATAGCTCAAGCGGAAGCCAAAACTTAGCGGATGCTGATTCCACCATTTGGTATCGAAGTGAACTTCTCCACCTAGCGTTCGCTGGTTGGCAGACGCTAATTTATTTAAAGAAAATACTCTTCCATTATCAAAGAAAAGATTGCCTCGCACACGTTGAATATAAAACAGATTAGCAAAACCCCAGTCGGGATAAATGATAGGGAAATGATAATTAGCTGACACCCTCCACATAGAAGCTGTGGTAGGAAAAGAAATGGCATTGTAGCCTCTAGGATAAGAAAAGATATTGCCGAAAGCAGCATTCACTGTATCCGTTTCCAAATAAGCTCCGGATAGTACTATACTATGAGTAGGCTGCAACCCAGGAAGATAAAGCGAACCCGCTGTGTAAACCTGCCAACTTTTATAATTATTAGTGATGTAGCGATACTGCCCTGTTAAGCTATATCCCCATCTGGGAAAAATATGCTGCCTTGCCTGCTCTACTTGTTGACTCCAGGTGATAAAATGATTGAGGTATCCAAAGTTGATCGTTGTAAACGTATCCTTATAAAAGCCTTTATTAAAATCATTGCGATAATTGTAGTTTGTACCCATTGTCAGTTGCTTTATCGTCTGCCCGCTTATCCAGGAAAGCGGTATACTGGCACCAATACGACTATCTAGTTGCGCCCATTGTTTGGTTCTGTTATTGGAGGTAACATGCCGATCAAAAGTGTACTGCAAGCCGGCAGTAAGGTAAGGAAACCATTTTCCATATACCATATTTAGCCCGGCAGCATTGGTTTGATCATTTTCGTTGTATTGATAATACAGTTCTGTTTCTAGCGTATTCAATACGTTTTGACCATACACGGAAAAGGTAAATAAAGGATCTTCATAGTTTGGACGCCAGCTATGTAAATTGAGCAGCCGCGTACCTTTTTTATAATCCTGTGTGGCAAATTGCCGATCCATTGAGAGGTTATTTAGAAATCCATTATTCTTTTCATCTTCACTAATGGTAAACAAAGGCTGTATCATTTCGCCTTCTTCAATAAATACCCGCTTTGCAGGTAGTCGGTTCCTGTCTGCCTGATTTAGTTGAAATCCGTCGGCCGAAAAAGAAGACCAATTGATTTTCTCATTGGATACGTTGACATAATATTCGCCCAGTTCACCATCCGTCAGTTGGTAAACGGCCGCTTCTCCTATCTTTTGAAAATAGATATGGTCTCTTCCTTTAAATGATGCCGAATAAAAAATAGTATCTCCTTGCACACTGGGAAAACCTACCGCATGAAAAGAGGCAGGCGTGATTCTATTTAATTTACCCGTGATAATATCTGCAATAGCTATTGCAGACTGCCCATCCCGCATACGAATAATTGTTGCAACAGTAGTTTCCGTTGCAAATTTGGGATCTGTAAAAACGTTCACGTCCGGTGATACAATTTTACTGCTTACTTTTCCTGTTACTGCATCTACAACCACCAATGCGCTACCGCCTTTCTCCGATAGTTCTACCGCTACTAATTTTGTTCCGGAAGGAGCTATATCGGGGGTAAAAAATTTTGTTTTATGTGTAATGGTTTTTTGCTTGCCGGTATGGATATCGAGTATATTTAAAACACTATAGTTTCTCCAGCGCCAGCGGGTATCGTTGCGATAAGCCGCATATACCAGCTTGCCATTTTTATACGAAAACTGATCGTTGATGCTAATATCTCGCACCCTCAAAGTCTTTTCCTTATTGGTTCCATCTTTTATCACAAAACGAGGACGCTTATTATAACTTGTTTTCAAATATACAATGGAGTCCTCTGCAATAGCATAAGGAAAGAGATAGTTGGTTACTCTTCCTTTTTGAGGAAGAGACGTTACAGTAGAAGTTGTGGACTGTTCCTTTGTTTGCTCCTTTCTAGTTGTTAAATCATGCTTTATTTTCTCCTGATAAGAACCAAGTGCTTCCTCTCGAAATTGCTTATACTTTTTACCCGTATAACGCTCAATCGCTTTTTGAAAAGGATAAAACAATCCTTTGTATGCTGATGCATCCTTTGTTACTTTTTGCCAAAAATCTTCTCCGTATTGCTGATAACCATAATTCACCAACAAATAGCCCAACTCATAGTGATTAGGAACATAATCCTTTAATGAACCATTACGCAATTTCATCCAGGAATACTTTTTATCTCCTTGCCACAAAGAAGGGTAAGCATTTAGAAAAAAAGGTAATCTTCCTCTACCCTGCTTAGAAAGTATAGACTCCTGGTGTACAGCATCCCCTTCAAAAAACCAATCAGGAATGCTGGCATTAATAGCAAGGGCATATCCTTCTTCGCCAAATAATACGCTCATGGCTTTACTCACTCCATTCTTAAAATTATTAAACTGCTGTACATGCCTGTATTCATGTATGGTCAGCAAGTCGGCCCAGGGAAGTGTACCTTGATCAAAATTTTGTAACGAAGGAGTTAAATAAAATTCACTTCGATAAGGACCTAATCCCACATAGCCGTTAGGAAGAGTCGTTTGGTTTTGTAAAACAATATTGATTTTTTCCAGTTTTTTCCCAAGTGAGTTTTTCCCTTGTACTGCCTGCTTGTGTGCCAATATTACTATTCGCTGGGCAACACTATCCAGCCCAACCGGGAAAATAATGCGTGCTGTATCTGTATTGATCTGTTGCCACTTTATTGAAGGTGGCGTTCCACCAAACTGTTGGGACTGGGCCACAAAAGAAATAAATAAACAACTACAAAATAAGCAGGTAATACGTAGAAGCAGAGATAGCATATATTGATGATGTACAAAAATGATTGTCAAATAGAATTTCTTCACTACGCAAGCAACAACAAACTTACTTATAAATCAGTACGACTTTCTCTCCCTTTTCTTTCACAAAACCTCTGTACATCCCTTCTGTACAAAAAGGCATGGCAATATTACCCTCCTTATCCACGGCTACTAATCCACCATCACCACCGAGTGCCGGCAATTTTTTCATCACCATTTCATCAGCAGCCTGCTGCAATGGCATCTTACCATACTCCATCCTATCGCTAATACTTTTGGCCATCACCAATCTTATAAAATATTCGCCCCACCCTGTACAACTAATGGCAACGGTATTATTATCGGCATAAGTACCTGCTCCAATAATTGGCGCATCACCTATTCTTCCAAATTTTTTATTTGTCATACCCCCCGTACTTGTAGCCGCAGCGAGGTTTCCCTTTTTATCCAAAGCAACAGCCCCTACCGTTCCGTATTTACCTCCTATGCCCAAGGGGGAGGAATACAATTGAGGTTCTCCCTCCACAGGCTCAATAAAACTTATCCGCTTACTCGTATCTACATGATCGAGTACTGATTTTGTAGAATCAATCGCCTTGGCTCTTTGCAAGCCTCTCCACCGGCTTTCTGTATAAAAATAGGCTGGGTCTACAAGAGTAAGCCCTTGTTCTTTCGCAAATTTTTCCGCTCCGGATCCCATCATCATCACATGTGGGCTTTTTTCCATCACCGCTCTTGCTGCACTTATCGGGTTACGAATAACCGTTACACCAGCCACGGCGCCTGCCGCCAGGTTCTCTCCATTCATAATAGATGCGTCCAGTTCATTTTTCCCTTCATTGGTAAAAACGGCTCCCTTCCCTGCATTAAACAATGGATTATCTTCCATTTCCTTTACCGCAGCTTCCACAGCATCTAAAGCTGAGCCTCCTTTTTTTAAAATATCCTCCCCCTTTTGCAAGGCTTTTTCAAGGCTTTCCTTGTAAGCCTTTTCTTGTGCATCACTCATTTGACTTTTCAAAATAGTTCCGGCACCTCCATGTATTACCAGTACATATTTACCATCATTACCCTTTTGGCGGGCTGCGGCTGCTATACAAAAGAAAAGTGAAAAAAGAAGAAGCAGTTTCTTCATGTCTGTTTTTTTAGCAATTTACTATTTAATATGGTATTGAATTTGCCCTGTGACGGGTCGATTAACTAATTTTGTACCCAGAAATAGCTCTATCTGAAGCGGCTTAAAAAAATATTGTTGTGGTTCTTTGTAAGTATCCTGCTACTCCTTGTAGGTATATGGATTTTTATCCAGACACCTTGGGGGCAAAACTGGATAACCGGTATTGTTACCAAACGTCTGTCGAAAGAGCTGAATACGAAAATTGAAATAAAGCGGGTTGACTTTTCTCTTTTTAATAACATGCACCTGCAAGGACTGCTGGTAGAGGATCAACAACAGGATACCCTAGTTTATGCAGGAGAAGCTACCGTTAGAATAACAGATTGGTTCTTTTTTAAAAACAATATTGACCTCAAATACATAGGGCTGGATAATGCGCTAGTGAACATGTACCGAAAAGACTCGGTATGGAATTACCAATTCCTGATTGATTACTTTTCCTCTCCTTCCTCTTCGGATCAAAAAACAGGTGGCGCTCAACTGAATCTACATAAGGTTGAGCTAAAAAACATTCTTTTTGTACAAAAAGACGATTGGGTAGGTAAAAGCATGACGGTAGCGCTCAGTTCTTTTGATCTGGATGCCCGCAATGTGAACATGGCAAACAAGACCATTGATATAACTTCTTTAAAAGTCGTAAATCCATATGTAAGCCTTTCCAACTATGCCGGCACAAGACCAGCTGATTACAAAAAACCAGCAGTAGCTGAGGCAACAAAAGACCCTACAATTGATTCTCTACTGAAATGGAATGCCGCTGGCTGGGTAATCAATGCCAACAGTCTTACCATTCAAAATGGTACTTTTAAGAACGACAGGCAAACCATCGATCCGGCTTACCCTTACTTTGATGGGCGGCACATTGAGTTTTCCATGATCAATAGCCAATTCCATTCAATAAAATGGGAAAAAGATACGATCAGGGCTCAACTTAGCTTACAGGCAAAAGAGAGAAGCGGTTTTACCGTAAAAAACATGGAAGCTTCCGTAAAAGTCACGCCGCAGGAAATGGCTTTTGCTAATCTGGAGATTAAAACAAACAACAGCATCATCCGGGATTATTTTCGTATGAGCTACGATGACTTTGACGACATGAATGACTTCATTCATGCCGTACGTATGCAGGGTCGTTTTAAAGATACCCACATTGACAGCGATGATATTGCTTTCTTTGCCCCGGCATTGGAGGACTGGAATAAAAACATTGAACTCACCGGTGTTGTTCGTGGTTATGTAGATGATTTAGTAGGTGAAAATTTAGTGGTACAGGCCGGTAAAAACACCTTGCTGAATGGTCATATTAGTATGACAGGGCTGCCCGATATCAACAAAACCTTTATTGACTTTACGGCAAATGATTTTAAAACAAATTATGCAGATGCTGTCACGCTAATTCCCGCTATCCGACAGGTTACTGTACCGGATCTTCGTAAACTACAATACTTACACTTCAAAGGAAATTTTACCGGATTTATCAGAGACTTTGTAACCTTTGGAACCATTCAAACAAACCTTGGTGCAATTACTACCGATCTTAATATGAAGTTACCGGCCAATCTTCCACCTGTTTATTCCGGTACGCTATCTACTCCTTCTTTTCGTTTAGGTCAATTTATCAATGATTCCAGCCTGGGTATTGTATCGGTAACCGGCACTTTAAAAGGAAGTGGCATTAACTTCAAAGAAAGAAATACATCTATCGATGGTAAAATAAATTTTGTAGACTATAAGGATTATCGCTACCACAACATCAGCCTTAACGGACAATTGGATAAAAAACAATTTAACGGAACTGCTTCCATTAATGACCCCGAAGCAGAACTTACCTTAAACGGACTAATTGATTTCAATACAGAAAAACCTGCTTTTAATTTATTAGCAGATGTAAAAAAGGTTAACCTTCAACAATTAAAACTTGTACCGAACGATATTGCTTTTTCAGGCAAACTAAACCTCAATTTTACGGGAGATAATATTGACAACTTTCTTGGCAAAGCCAGTATTAGTGAAGCAACATTGCTTCATAATGGAGAGCAATTGCCTTTCGATACCCTCGTGCTCTTATCTTCCTACGATAACAACGAAAAAACGATCAGCGCCAGCGCCAATGAATTTTCTGCTGTTGTAAAAGGACAATTTAATATCCGGGATCTTCCTGATGCTTTCCGGTTATTTTTAAATAAGTATTACCCTGCTTACATAAAACCACCCGTAACAACTCCGAATAATGAATCACTTTCCTTTGACATTACTACCAACTATGTAGAAAGTTATTTACGACTCATTGACAGTACAGTTACTGGTTTTAATAATAGCCATATAAGAGGAAAATTAAACACAAGCCGAAACGAATTTACACTGGAAGCAGATGTTCCGCAGTTTAATTACCAGCAATATAATTTCGATAATGTAAATGTTCTAGCCAATGGTACCAAAGACAGCCTTTCGGTTATAGGCAATGTGAGTAATATCAATATAAGCGATAGTTTAAATATTCCCTTAGCAGTATTTCGGGTAAATGCACACAACGATTCATCGCATGTAAAAATTTATACAGGCGCTAACCAAGCCATCAATCAGGCCAACATCAATGCCCTTGTACTTACTTATCAAAATGGTGTAAAGATCGAAGTAGAGCCTTCATCTTTTTCTATTAGTGGTAAAATGTGGACGATTGGCGAAAACGGATCACTGGAGTTTAGAGCCAATGTGCCAGCTCGCGGGCAATTGGTTTTAAAAGAAAGTAATCAGGAAATACGCTTAAAAACGCGTCCTTCAGAAACCGGCGACTGGAACGATCTCATTGTGGAATTACACAAAGTAAATCTGGGAGATTTCAGTCCTTTCCTGATGCCCAAGAACAGGCTGGAAGGCTTGTTATCCGGTACGATAGTGGCAGAAGACCCTTTTAATAATCTATATGCTACCGGAGATGACGTATTAATCGAAGCGCTGCGCCTCGATAATGATTCTATTGGAAACATTCAGACAAATCTTGTTTACGAAGGCAATATTAAAAACCTGAGAGGCGAAGGCGCTACGCTCAACGAACAAAATAAATTGGCTTATAATTTTAATTTATTTTTTGGCGATGAATTACAGAAGGAGTACAATTCAATTTCGCTGGAAGCAAAGACCTATAGCCTTTCCATACTCGAGCGTTTCCTCGGTTCTTTATTTTCGAATATTACTGGTTTTGTAACAGGCAACTTTAAACTGGAAGGGCCACTGGATCAATTACAAATAACAGGAAAAGGTAATCTGCAGCAGGCAGGCTTAAAGGTAAATTTCACTAATTGTTATTATAAGATACAGGATACACCTATAGAACTTACTCCTTCGCTTATTAATCTGGATGGTATTGTACTTACCGACCCAGAAACAGGAAATCCCGTTTACCTTACTGGCGATATACAACACCAGGGTTTTAAGAATATGTTCTTTGACCTTACTGTTGCTACCCGGAAGCCTAATACATTGGACGCCGGAAACAATCGTCCCATTTTATTATTGAATACAAGTTTTGCAGATAATCAGCAATTTTATGGCCGTGTAAAGGGAACCGGTTCATTTTCGTTAACAGGTCCTGAATCGGAGCTCTACATGAAGATAGATGCTATCGCTTCGCAAACGGATAGCAGCATTGTAACCATACCCTCTTCCACAAGTCGTGAATCCGGTATAGCAGATTTTCTTGTTGAGAAAAAGTACGGAAGAGAAATGATTGATAGTACGGCCATCAACAAGCAATCCAATATCATTTATGATGTGGATGTAACGGCTAATCCGATGGTAACCGTGCAGGTAATCCTTGACGACCTTACTGGTGACGAAATTAAAGGACGCGGTACGGGTACATTAAATATTTTATCCGGGACAAATGAAAAATTATCGATGCGTGGCCGCTTCGATATTGAAGAAGGAAATTACCTGTTCACCTTTCAATCTTTTTTCAAAAAACCCTTTGAGATAAGAAAAGGTGTAGAAAACTATATCGCCTGGAGCGGTGATCCTATGGCCGCCAATATTAAATTTGAAGCACAGTACACTGCAGAGAATGTAAGCTTCGCGCCACTTGCCAACTCGCTTACATTTGATCAAACGTATTCTCGACTTAGAGAAGATGTGTACGTAATCGTTGATCTTACTGGTGATCTTTTTAAACCTAATTTTAAATTTCGTCTCGACTTCCCTCCCAATAGTCAGGCTAGCCGCGACTTTGCTGTAGCATCCAGTATAGAGCAGTTATCAAAAAATGAAAATGACCTATTACAACAGGCAGCCTTTCTGGTAACGATGAATAGCTTTATCCCATTAGAAACATCAGCGAATGCAAACACCGGTTTTAGCACCGCTATCAACGAGCTCACCTATAATACCATTTCCAGTATTTCCGGTTTATTTTTTAATGAAGTCAATCAAAAAATTAATAGCGAACTGTCAAAGATTTTAAAGACAGATAATATCAGCGTCAACTTTAGCGGTTCTGTTTACAACCGTAACTTATTAAACCAACAAGCTTCCGGCAATTTCAATATCAACCAAAGTAATTTTAATGTAAACGTACCTATCTCTTTGTTTGACGATCGGTTTGTTGTTACGCTGGGCAGCACATTGGATGTACCCTTGCAATCTACCATTCAACAAAATGTACAGTTTTTGCCAGATGTAACAGCAGAATGGCTGATTAATGAAAGTGGCACCATACGGGCAAGCTTTTTTTACCGGCAAAACATTGACTATCTCACCACAAATACATCGGGTGCAGGTCGCACAAAACGATCTGGTGCAAGTATTGCTTATCGAAAAGAATTTGATACGCTGGAAGATTTCTTAGCCAGCAAAAAGAAAAAGGCAGCCAAGCAGAACAGGGCATTACAGCAAAATCAATTACCGGTTACAGACTCAACGGAACTAAAGAAGAATCCATAAAGCTTATTATTTATAGCTCATGGCCCAACTTGCTACGTTTCGTATCAAGGTATCTTGCATTATGTGGATTGGAAGGAACAATGATAGGGATATTTTCTACCACCTCAAGACCGTAGCCTATTAAGCCTACCCGCTTGCGGGGGTTATTGCTCATCAATCTCAATTTGGTAACACCTAAGTGACGAAGTATTTGTGCCCCTACACCATAATCTCGTTGATCCATTTGAAAACCCAAATGCAGGTTCGCTTCCACAGTATCCATACCTTCTTCCTGCAGGCGGTAAGCTTTAAGCTTATTAAGCAAACCAATTCCTCTTCCTTCCTGGTTCATATAGAGAATAACTCCCCTTCCTTCCTTATCTACCATTTCCATTGCCTTTTGCAATTGCTCACCACAATCACAACGTAGTGATCCCAGAATATCACCTGTAAAACAGGAAGAGTGCACCCTTGTCAGTACCGGTTCATCTTTTTCCCATGTACCTTTTATCAATGCAAGGTGTTCGTTTTGGGCATTTTTTTCTTTAAAAGCCACCAACCTGAAATCGCCAAAACGGGTAGGCATATCCACCTGTACTATTTCTTCTATCAATGAGTCCCTTTTAATGCGGTACTCTATAAGGTCTTTGATAGAAATAATCTTAAAATCAAATTTCTTTGCCACTTCCAAAAGTTCCGGCAACCGCGCCATGCTACCATCGTCATTCATGATCTCTACCAATACGCCACCATAAGGTGCCGGAAAACCAGCCAGGCGGGCAAGGTCAACGGCTGCTTCCGTATGGCCAGCTCTCCGCAAAACGCCCCCTTTTTTAGCCCGCAACGGGAAGATATGTCCGGGACGCCCTAAATCGTTAGGCGAGAGAAAAGGATCAATAAGTGCATGAATCGTTTTAGCCCTGTCATGTGCAGAAATTCCTGTAGAACAACCATTTCCAAGCAGGTCGACCGATACAGTGAAAGCCGTTTCATGCAAAGCCGTGTTATTACTCACCATTAGCTCCAGTCCCAGCTCATCACAACGCTCTTCCGGTAGAGGAACACAAATAAGTCCCCGACCATGTTTGCTCATAAAATTCACAACCTCAGGGGTAATGGCAGCGGCGGCGGCTATAAAATCCCCTTCATTTTCCCGGTCTTCATCATCCACCACAATGATCATTTTACCCTCCCTGATATCTTGGATAGCCTCTTCAATAGTATGAAACATAGTTGCCTCAGTTTTGCGCAAAGTTACTAACAATATTTATCGAAAATAGTTAGGCAACAGGGCAAAAATAAGTCTGTATTTAACCCTCTATTTTAAAGTCCTGAATAGTGACAATTTGTTAATATCTGGCCACTTTTGTTTATAGGATATTCCCTTTCTTTGCAGCACAATCACGAAACGTAAACTAA